>NZ_NOZT01000009.1:0-86881 GCF_002412355.1 Acinetobacter sp. YT-02 | reverse complement strand
TTATATCAGCTAAAAAACCTTGCGAGATATATCTCTCACGTCGCAAACATAGACGAAGTGTCAACAGACCCTATTACCTTTTATTCTATAGATATAGTCTATTGCAATATAAATATGCTGCGGTTCGCTCTTTGTAGCACATAATAATAAGCTGATTTGACCAATCTTCATCAAATGCTGTTATTTAAGCATAGACTTTAAATTGATTTTGATAGTGTGCATGACTCCGTTCGGTTACTTCTTCTTCAATTGATCCAAAAACGAGTTGTGAACGTAACAACCATGTATCTGGAATATCAAAATGCTCTGCCACAGCACGGTCTATGTTTGGATTATAATGCTGTAAAGATGCACCCACGCCTGAATCTGCCAATGCTGTCCACACTGCAAATTGCGCCATGCCTGAAGTTTGCTCCGACCAAATTGGAAATTCTGCAGCATTAAATGGAATTTTCTTTTGCAATTGACGAATCACTTGTTGATCTTCATAGAACAATACCGTGCCAAAAGCTGCTGCACATTGTTCGATTTTCATTTTAGTACCTGCAAAAACCTGCTCTGGTACAAACTGACGTTGTACTTCCTGTACTAAATTCCAAAATTTTTTATGTGATTCAGAAAATAAAATAACCACGCGCGTACTTTGTGAATGATGTGCCGATGGACAGCTACGCACAGCTTCCTGAATCAGCTCGGTCATATAAGTTTGGCTAAAATGAACGCGTTTTCCTAAAGCATAAATACTACGGCGCTTTTTTAATTGATCGATGAAAGTCAGTTCATTTGCGTCATAGTTCGGCTTTTTCTTAAGCTTAAAGTCTTTCGTGATATCTGCTGTAAGCACATGACCAATTTTATTTAACAGTGTCATTTTGACTTCCCCAAAAAATCAATCAAAATCAATCTAATATTTTTTCTTATTGTATATAGACGAATGTGCTTTTATTCACATTCGTATTTTTAGCTGCTGCTTTTTACAACACTCAAACCCGCTAAAAACCACAAACTCCGCATTTTGCGGAGTTTGTGTGAAACTTACAGCATTTTTACATTTTAGCTTTAAACTTATTTTAAAACTTATTTCTCAGTTTCAAACAGTGCTGCAACAAATGCTTTGGCTGAGAATGGACGTAAATCGTCAATTTTTTCACCCACACCAATAAAGCGAATTGGCACATGGCTACGGCTTGCAATGTTAAATAACACGCCACCTTTTGCCGTACCATCCAGTTTAGTGATGGTGATGCCTGTTAAGCCAACAGCCTCATCAAACATTTCCACTTGGTTAATGGCATTTTGACCTGTGCCTGCATCTACGACCAACATCACTTCATGCGGTGCAGTCGCATCAATTTTTTGCATCACACGCTTAACTTTAGTCAATTCTTGCATCAGGTTGCTTTTGTTATGCAAACGTCCAGCAGTATCTGCAATTAACACATCAATGCCTTTGGCACGCGCACTTTCAAACGCATCGAAAATAACAGAAGCACTGTCTGCACCGTGACCTTGTGCAACAACGGCAACATCGTTACGCTCACCCCAAATCTGCAATTGTTCTGTCGCTGCAGCACGGAAAGTATCCCCTGCGGCCAACATGACTTTTTTACCTTCGCCTTGTAAGCGTTTCGCTAACTTGCCAATGGTTGTGGTTTTACCTACACCATTCACACCCACGACTAAAATCACATAAGGGGTTTTATTGGCATCAATATGTAAAGGTTTTACCCGTGGCGCAAGCAAAGCCACTAATTCTTCTTGCAAAGCCTTATATAAAGAATGTGAATAAATTAAGTCGCCACGCGCAGTACGCTCGGTCAAATTGGCAATAATGGTTTTCGTTGCATCTACACCAATATCTGCAACCAACAGTTGTTCTTCGACTTCTTCTAATAATTCATCATCAATTTCTTTACCGCCAATCAGAATATTCACCATGCCATCGGCAAAGTTTTTACGGGTTTTGGTTAACCCTTCTTTCATGCGACTAAAGAAACCACCTTTCGCAGGCGCATCCGTGTCTGATGATGTTTCTGCAGCATGTTCAGAGGTTTCTGCTTGTTGTAGAGGTGTTGTTTCAACAATCGGAATATTTACCGCTGGTAAATTCGGTAATGTGACATCATCATCTCCGATATCAGCATCAATCAAAAATTTATTTTGCCCATTAGATTGCTGTTGCATGCCGAATCCTTGAAAAGCATTGCGTTAAAAAATCGGATTCTAACATAAACCAATTGCTTTTACCTCGTATTCCAACCACATAGCCGCATACAAAAAATACCTACAGCAATCCTTGCCTTTCCGCTTTAATTTCTGAAAGATAAGCCGATAACGATTGATCTCCACTTGCTTATGTTCCAATTTTCGATGAAGTCTGTTTGTGCGTTGCTTTGGGGTTTAACAGCTTCGATTAGCCATGCTGAAGTTTTAGCTGCGAATAACACTTTTGAAACCACACTCAACAATGGTTTAAAAGTCATTATCCGTGAAGACCATCGTTCTCCCATGGTGATGACTCAAATTTGGTACAAAGTGGGCAGTAGCGATGAGTCCGGAAATACACTTGGGATTTCGCACGTACTTGAACACATGATGTTTAAAGGTACAGCCAAGGTGCCGAATGATGAATTTACCCGTTTAAGTCGTATTTATGGTGGCAGTGTCAATGCAGCAACCTTTACCAATTACACGAATTATTATCAGCTCTATCCCAAAACTTATTTCCCACTGGCTTTAGAGTTGGAAGCCGACAGAATGAGTAATTTGTTACTTCGCCAACAAGACTTTGAGCCTGAAATTAAGGTGGTAATGGAAGAACGGCGGCAACGTACCGATGATAATCCACGGGCTTTGGCTTTTGAACGCTTTAAATGGATTGCCTACCCAACCAGTCATTATCGCCAACCCATTATTGGGCACATGAAAAACTTGCAAAGCATTCAGCTGCAAGATGTACAGGCGTGGTACAAAAAATGGTATCGCCCCAATAATGCTATTCTAGTGATTGTGGGCGATGTAGATCATCAAGCCGCATTGTTGCAAGTCCAAAAGTATTTTGGAGATATTCCGAAAGCACCTACGCCACCGCGCAATGATGTGTTGGAGTTTGAACAATTAGGTTATCGGCACATGGAATTGTCTGCGACTGTGCAAGTTCCTAATTTATATATGGCTTGGAATGTCGGTTCATTGGCAACAGCTAAAAATCCTCAAGATGCCTTCGCGCTCACTATCATCAAACAACTGTTAGACAGTGGAATTACTTCACGTTTAGAACAGCGCTTGGTCAGAAACAATAAGATTCTTAGCTCAGTCAGTGTCAGTTATGACCCGTATCAACGTGGGGATAGTTTGTTTAGTATTTCAGCATTGCCTGCAGCAGGTGTAACGTTAAGCGAAGCACAGGTCGCGATTCAAAACGAAGTGGATACGCTAAAACAGGATTTGGTCAATTCAAGTGAAATTGAGCGCGTGGTGACTCAATTTGTGGCCAATTGGATTTATAGTCAGGATGATTTGGCAGGACAAGCCCGAACCATTGGCAATTTGGAAGTCAATGGATTCAGTCACCGTTTAATCGATGTTTTACCACAACACTTCCAAGCGATTACTGCCCAGGATCTGCAACGTGTTGCGCAAAGTTACTTTAACAAAGACAGACTTAGCACCTTGTATTTATTACCTCAAAGCACAACACCTTAAACTGTGATTTTCATGAAAAAACATCTATTCAGCACGCTTATTTTAAGCACTAGTTTTAGCCTATGTTCTGCTGGCTTTGCGATGGAAACTGCCACCACAGCAGCGCATGATTTTGCTGAAACAGATGTAAGTACGCCTTTACAATCTTTGAGCTTGCTGCACAGTTTAAATGCCGTAAATGAATTGGTCGATGTTCGCGCTCCACAGGTATATGAATTAAAAAATCATCGACACGTACGCACTTTATTTGTCGAAAATCCTGCTTTGCCAATGGTTGATATCCAACTGACTTTTAATGCAGGTTCTGCCCGCGATGCAGAAATTGAAAAAGGTTTATTTGGCGTTGCCAATATGGCAGCCCAACTGATTGATGAAGGCACCAAGCGTTATAAGGCAGAGGAAATTGCCGCAGCCTTTGAAACCACAGGCGCACGTTTTAGTACCACGGCGTACCGCGATATGTTTGTGGTACGGCTAAGAACACTGTCTGATCCGCAGAAAATGCAAACTGCCGTCAAAATGATGCTGGAAATACTGAAACATGCAACTTTTGAGCGTTCTAATATCCAGCGTGTGCAAAGCAATACACAAATTGGGCAAAAACAACTGCAAGAAAATCCAAGCCGTTTAATGAATATTCGCTTATATCGCGCAATTTACGGACAACATGCCTATTCAGAACCCATTACAGGCACCAATGGCAGCATCAAACGGATTCAACCAAAGCATTTACAACAATTTAGAGATCAGTTTCTGGTCGCGCAAAATATGAACATTGCCATTACAGGCAAATTAACCTTAAAAGAAGCAGAAAAACTTGCCAATACCATCAGCGCACATATTGCCCAAGGTGTTGCAGCAACAGCTTTGCCACAGCCTACACCTGCAACACGTTTCAACATCCAGCATATTCCCTACCGGTCACAACAGGCGCATGTCAGTATTGCACAACTTGCGACTACACGGGATGATCCTGACTATTTGGCTTTAGAAATTGCCAATAAAATGCTGGGCGGCAGCAGTTTCAATTCAATTTTGATGAAAGAATTACGAGTAAAACGTGGCTACACTTACGGTGTTAGCAGTTCGTTTCGTTTTACCCAAGCAGCGGGTTTGTTTAGCTTAGGCTATTCTACGCGCCAAGATCAGTTACTCGATAGTATTCAAGTCGCTCACCAGAGCTTAATTCAGTTTGTACAACAACCTATGAATTTAGAACAATTAAAAGAAACCAAAGCAGGTTTAATTCGTGCATTTCCGAATCAATACAGCAGCAATGCCAGTATTAATGCCCAGCTTGGGCACATCGGTTTTTATCGACTTCCTGCAAATTATTTAAGTGATTATGCAGAACGAGTGGAAAAAGTTACCGCTGAAGATGTGCAACGTGCAATTCGCAAACATTTGCATCCTGATCGTTTAACTTTAGTAATTGTGAGCGAACATTTAGATAAAGCCGCATTGGTAAAAATGCTGCAGGACAATTTACTCGCACCAACATCTTTAACACCGACACCGCACAATATGAATAACATGCCAACAGAAAAAATTACTCTTGCACCAAGGCAGGAAGTTGTTGAGCCCGATCTTGCTCCATTTGATGTGCCTGCATCAACTTTAAATAATGCACATAACGAATCGGACGTTGATTGAGTAAATGAACTGCCATGTCTTGGGTATTGGCATACATAGATTGTTGTGACAAACGCTCAACATTTTGAAATTGTTGCACCCCAACTGGGCGATAAAGCGCAACACTTGCTAAAGTTAAAATAATAAAAATGATACTCAGCACAACAATATTATAAATTTGCTCGAGTTTCAGTTGAGAAATAAATTGAATCGTTTTTTGAATTGCGTTGTGCATGACCTACCTCTAATCGCCTTAGTGTAGGATGCCCTTGTGAGATGTACAAGTTAAACAGCTCAATTTTACTGTATCGTCACAGTAAAAATTGAGCCTTTTTCTACAAATTCTACAAAGGATTTAGCTTTAGCCAATCGTGCCACGAATTACCGCAAAGTATAAAACCAATGCAATGACTGCAAGCACCAAGAAAATAGCAAATACACTGACACCGCCCTCTGCTTCGGCAGGATGCAGTTCATCTTCATCGGCAATACGGAGTAATTCACCATCATAATTACGATAAAACTCTATACGATCGCTTCGCTCTAAAGTTTTAGCAAAGTCAGCCACACGTTTACGTTGCGCCAAGCAGTATTCACCTAAATGAACATCTCGACGGAAAATTACCTCATCTAGTTTTTTACGGTGATGATGTGCCAACTCAATAATTTGAGAAGTCAATGGAGGTACATCAAAAGCACATCCGTCTACGGATCTTGTCATGTTGTTCTCCTTTTTTATCATGCTTAGAGCTTTAGTTTAATCAAAATTAAACTTGTTCAATGTTTAATCATGTAAACTTGAAATATGCTCATTAACCCCGATAATTATTTGACAATTCAATCAAATTGTAATATTAGTTTAACAATAAAGCGTTAAATTGATATGAAGCCTAAAAGGTAGGCTTAAATAAGTAATCATAATTACAATAAGGAGTTTAATATGATTCAAACGATCTCTCACCATGACTTAGAGCATGTTTATGCAAATGCAGTAAACACGATTCATTCACAAATGAACTTCCAAGACGCGGTAAAACAACTCGAAGAAGCTGCACGTGCAGGACATGGTAAAGCGGCAATGTTCTTAGCAGAACTGTATTATCAAGGTTTCCGCGTAGAACGTGATTCATTGAAAGCGCAATACTGGCAAAACATGGCCACCATGCAAGCATAATAAAACGTCACTTAGGTGGCGTTTTTTTTGACCCTTTTTTTAGATGCTCCAACCATAAATACATATTTGTTTACGATTTTAAGCAAAGCTTAAACGGTATATTCATCAATTCTTTTTACAATATAGCCAAATTTTACAACCTTGCTTGATTATGAATCAGATTAACCAACTCCACCCTTTACCAAAGGATTTTCTGCTTAAAGTTACACTATTAAAATCAATGATGTACTGCGGTGTACTTTGGGGTTTATTCCATCAAGGTTGGGCAATGAGTTCAGATCACGATGATTATATTTTCCCTTTTTGGTTAAATGCGGTACAAGCGCATAAATATGCTGCTAAACACTGGCCACAATATAGTCCTCGTAAAATTTCCGCGCAGGATTTTGAGACTTTTTTATTACCAACGCTCACCCGTTTAAATGTCACGCCAACCTTGTTTGGTTCGTCAAGTCAAAAAATTAAACTGACCACTTCACAAATGAAGCATTTCTTTTTTAATGAACCTGCGTTAAATATTGCTTAAATAAAAACTGAATAGAATTGACGTAAAAATCAACAATCGTGACTCTAAAGTATTTGCAATTTTTACAATTCACGTTACTTTAAAAGTCAAACAATAAACAACAAATCAGGACACAGAATATGACCAAGGTAACTCACGTTTTACAAGATAAAGCACATCACGAAATTTACACAATTCGCCCAGAAGCAACGGTTTTAGAAGCAATTAGTTTAATGGCTGAAAAAGGCATTGGTGCGTTGGTGGTTACCGATCAAAACAATCATGTGGTTGGTATTCTGTCTGAGCGTGATTACACCCGTAAAGTTATTTTGATGGAACGAACTTCTAAAAGCACAACGGTTAGTGAAATTATGACTGCTAAAGTACTGACCGTGACCAAAAACACCAGTGTGAAAGAATGCTTAAACTTAATTACTGACCATCATTTACGTCACTTACCTGTACTTGAAGATGAGCAGTTGGTAGGTTTAGTGTCGATTGGTGACTTGGTGAAAGCGACTATGGATGATCAGCGCAAACTGATCGAGCAGTTACAACAATATATTGCAAGCTAAGACACTGTTTTATAAAACCTGCCAAATATAAAGTAAAGATAAAAAAACCGCCTAAACTTACACATTTAGGCGGTTTTTCATATTCAGTAGAATTAATTCAAACCTAATTTTTCTGCTACATAGTCTGAATCTTTATCACCACGACCTGAAAGATTAACCACAATTTTCACGTTTTTTGCCATTTTTGGTGCTTCACGTAATGCCCACGCCACCGCATGTGAGCTTTCCAAAGCAGGTACAATACCCTCTACACGTGACAACGTCATAAAGGCATCTAAACATTCTTGGTCAGTTGCCGTTGAATACTCCACGCGACCAATGTCTTTTAAGAAGCTATGTTGCGGCCCCACACCTGGATAATCCAAACCAGAGGCAATAGAGTGCACTGGCAATGGCTCACCATGTTCATCTTCAAGTACATAACACGCCATACCGTGAAGCTGGCCTGGTTTACCCAAAGTTAGGGTTGCAGAGTGTTGATCTGTATCTAAACCATGCCCTGCAGGCTCAACACCCACAAGTTTCACTTCTGCATCATTTAAGAATGCGGTAAATGCACCCACTGCGTTTGAACCACCGCCCACACATGCCACGATATAATCTGGGTTTACACCAAAACGCTCTTGGCTTTGCAGTTTAATTTCATCACCTATAATAGATTGGAAATCACGCACCATTTTTGGAAATGGGTGTGGCCCAACCACAGAACCAATCGCATAAATAAAGTTTTTTGGGTCTTTTAAATATTCTTCAAAAGCGCTGTCCACTGCATCTTTTAAAGTGGCTGTACCGCGGGTCACTGAAATCAGGTTGGCACCTAGAATTTTCATTTTCACCACATTCGGGTGTTCTTTTTCAATATCCACCTGTCCCATGTGAATTTCACACGGAATTCCCACTAGCGCACATGCCGTCGCCAAGGCTACCCCGTGCTGTCCCGCACCAGTTTCTGCAATGACTTTGGTTTTACCCATATATTTGGCTAGTAATGCCTCGCCTAAACAGTGGTTAATTTTATGTGCACCAGTATGGTTTAAATCTTCACGCTTTAAATAAATTTGCGCACCACCTAACTGTTCAGATAAACGCTTGGCATGGAATAAAGGACTTGGACGGCCAACATAGTGAGCAAACAAATCTTTTAATTCATTCTGAAATTCTGCCGTTTTACGAATTTCCTCATAAGCAACGTTAATTTCATCCATGGCTTCTTTTAAATGTGGTGGAATAAACTGCCCGCCATATTGCCCGAAAAAACCGTCTTCATTCGGTAATGCGATGCCATTGATTTGATGATCCATATCGATCCCCTCAGATTGAAATTCACGTTGCCTATCGTGTCTGCACTTACTTAGTCTTCGCCTAACAATCACTCAAAAGTTGAGTGATATTGACGAAAATGACGATTAACGCGCCAAATATTTAGTCATATCTTCAATGCCTTTTAAAGTCATTGGATACATATGATGTTCAAAAATTTGTTTAATTAAACCAATGGTATGTGTGTAATGCCAATAGCCTTCCTGTTCAGGATTCAGCCATGCGGTTTTTTCAAAATGCTGACGCAGACGTTGTAACCAAACTTGCCCTGCCTCATCATTCATATATTCTACCGAACCACCAATCGAATTCAGCTCATAAGGTGCCATACTCGCATCACCGACCACAATTACCCGATAGTCGCGTCCATAGGTATTCAACAAATCCCACGTATTCATACGGGTACTGCTACGGCGTAAATTGTCTTTCCAAACATAGTCGTATAAACAGTTGTGGAAATAAAAATATTCGAGGGTTTTAAACTCAGTTTTGGCCGCACTAAACAGTTTTTCACATTGGGCGATGTGTGCATCCATCGAGCCACCCACATCAAACAACATCAACACTTTGACGCGATTACGACGTTCTGGCACCAATTGCACATCTAAAATGCCCTGTTTGGCAGTTTCTCGGATAGTGCCATCAATATCCAATTCTTCAGCTGCACCTTGACGGGCAAATTTACGCAAACGACGCAGTGCCAATTGCATTTGTCGTGTACCTAAAATCTGTTCATCGTCTAAATTTCGATACTGACGCTGCTCCCAGACTTTAACAGCTGAACGCTTACGTCCAGGCCCACCAATGCGTACACCTTCAGGATGATCACCAAAAGCACCAAACGGTGATGTACCGCCCGTACCAATCATACGGTTGCCACCCTGATGCTTTTTATGCTGCTCGCGTAAACGCTCTTCCAGCATTTTCATCAATTCTTCTAAAGAACCTGCTTTTTTCAGCTCTTCGCGTTGTTCTGGCGTGAGATGTTTTTCTAATAGTTCTAAGTCGAACCAGTCTTTAGGCAATTGATGAACTTGCTGCAGTAAATCATCTAAATCAAAAGTGGAAATGCCATCAAAATAATCTTTCATAGCACGGTCAAACTTGTCAAAAAAACGCTCATCTTTGACCATGACGGTTTTAACAAGTTGATAGAATTCATCTTGATCTGCAAAAACCAGACCCGATGCCACCGCCTGATTTAAGTCAATCAATTCACGTGTGGTGACAGGTACACCGTAACGTCGCAAGGTATAAAACAAGCGCACGAACATGGCGTTGTCCTCCCTTAACGGCGCGACATAAAGGCTAAACGCTCAAGCAATTGCACATCTTGTTCATTTTTGATTAATGCACCGTATAAAGGCGGAATGGCTTTGCTTTTATCGCTATTACGCAAAATATCTTCCGGCATGTCATCTGCCATCAATAGGCTTAACCAATCAATTAATTCAGACGTAGATGGTGGTTTTTTTAAGCCCGGAACTTGGCGCAATTTAAAGAAAACTTGTAAAGCTTCTGAAACCAATGTGCTTGAAATATTCGGGAAATGCACATCGATAATATCGCGCATGGTCGCTTCATCTGGAAAATCAATATAATAGAAGAAACAACGACGTAAAAAAGCGTCTGGCAGCTCTTTTTCATTATTTGATGTGATGATCACGATTGGACGTTGTGTTGCCGTAATGGTTTCGCCTGTTTCATAAACATAAAACGACATTTTATCGAGTTCATGTAGCAGGTCATTTGGGAATTCAATATCTGCCTTGTCAATTTCATCAATCAACAACACACAGCGTTCTTCGCTGGTAAATGCTTCCCACAATTTCCCGGGTTTAATATAGTTTTTAACGTCATACACACGGTCATCGCCCAGTTGGCTGTCACGCAAACGCGACACTGCATCATATTCATATAAACCTTGCTGCGCTTTGGTGGTCGATTTAATGTGCCATGTAATCAACTTTAAACCCAAACTTTTAGCAACTTGCTCTGCCAATAAGGTTTTACCTGTACCTGGCTCACCTTTCACCAAAAGCGGTTTTTGCAAAGCACGTGCGGCTTTCACCGCAAGTTTTAAACTATCAGTCGCAATGTACTGATCTGTACCCGAAAATTGTTGCGCATCAACAGACATGATTTTACCTTAATTGTTTTAGTTACAGTGGTGAGGTATTTTTCTTGGCTTTATAAGTCGTTTGTTTAAGACAGTATCTTGACCAGAAATAACCGATCAATAAGCCAAGACCGATCACAAATAAAATGGCAGATAAATTAGACCAAACCAATGGGGTTTCTTTGGTTAAAACACCAAAAAGAAGTCCAAAGATGGCTGGGGCAAGTGCTGCATTGCTGCCTTCTGATACTGTTGGGGTAAGTAAAATTGCAAACAGCACAATCCAAGTGATACCACCTAACGGATTGGGCAAGCGTTTGGCAATTTCGTACCAGCACCATAAAATAATGGCACTCCCCAACAAATAAACAGAAACAGCAATTGCTGTTTCAGGAATTGAATCCAATCCAGTCATCACACTATTCATTTCTCAACTCCTGAATAAAGCTTAAGCACCACGTAAACCTTCTGGTTCAACGGCATTTGGGTTAATTAAGCCTTCTGGTGGCACTTGAATAAAGAAGCCACGTGTTTGAATAGAATCCATGACATGCAAAACATTCACACGTGCCAACTTACGGCTTTCAGACAGTTGCAAATCCATTACAAATGTCGCACGACCAAATGCAACTCGCATTGGCTCAGGTAAAACCTCTAGCGGGTTAAACGCTTCTGCTTGATCTTCAGTTTGCTCAGGACGGGCGATGTATAAATACATCTCATCTTTTTTGCTCGATTTATAAATTGAACAGTGCATAAACAACAAAACTCTAAAAACTCAGTCAAAGGATACAACAAAAAAAACCGAGATACATTAACCATTATTAACGCATTGGTCTATGTTTACACTCAAACAAAGAATGGCGTGAAAATTCATCCATTTTCAGGTGAAAAACGGCTTTATTTAAAATGTGGATCGGTTTGATTTATTCAGCAACTTTCATCTGACCAGACAAATAACGCTCGTCGGCATGTAAAACTTCAATTAAAGGCTTGGTGAGTAATTCATAACGCCAACCTAACAAATAGTTAGGCAAATCTTGCTCATCGTTATGAAATACCACATGCTGATAAAGCGCATTGAGCCATTTTTTACGCAGCAAAACTTCTTTTGGAATTTGAGTTTCCTGTACGGCACGTTGAATCACCTGTTCTACATTTTCGCCCACTTCTTTTGAAGAATGACGAATTGGTCGCGCCATACGTAATGGCCATTGTGATTGATCAGGCAAATATTTAATTAAATCTAAAATAGTTTTGCCATGTTCACGCACAATATGCGCACGTAAATCTTTAATAGTACTGAGCTGGAACTGATTTTTAGGATTTTTCTCGACCAAGTCCAGCATAGTAGAATTACGCAAAATAAAACTACGTGGTTGGTTTAAGGCTTTTACCATTTGCTCACGCCAAACGGCCAATTGTTGCAATTGCATGAGTTGACGGCGTGAATGACGATAGTTGCCCACATCCTGATACAACAACTCTAAAGGTGTTTCTTCACCAATTTCCTGAGTTAAATTGCGGCAATCTTCTTGTGCAAAATCCAGTAAATAATTTTGTTTTAAGTCGGTTTGTACCTTATCTGCCAATTGCATTAGATACAGCACATCATTGGCAGCATAATTTAACTGCTCATCGGACAACGGACGTGCAAGCCAGTCTGAGCGAGTTTGCCCTTTATCAATATCGACATTGAGCATGGTTTTTAAAGCGTTTTGATAACTGACTTGTAAACCATGCCCTAAAAATGACATGCCAACTTGGGTATCAAACACGTTATCTAAGTTTTTTTGCTGCGCATAATGATAAATTAAATCAATATCTTCACCGCAGGCATGAAAAATATTTTGCTGCGCTTGAAACAGTTTTTCCCAAAATGCACTTAAATTTAAAGAAGTGCCATCTAACAAATAGACCTGATCATTAACATTAATTTGGAATACACCCAATTTTGGCCATAAAGTATCAACCTTAATAAACTCGGTATCTAAACCATAGATGCTGTTTTGACTCATTAATGCCAAGACATTTTCAAAGTCTTTTTGTTGGTGAATAAATTGGAACATAGCGACCAGATAGACTGCACTCTCTAGAGTTTCATTTTAAACATTAAATAGCGTTTAGCTATAAAAATATAATCGGTATTTTACTTTTTTATCTTATTTTTAAGTCAATACAGATATTTTCTAGATTTTTTTATCGTTTTTTTATCTTAATTTGATTTTTATTGGCTTTAAAGGCAAGTAATCCTTTTCATGGATGATTTATCAATTGATTATTCATATAAAATAGCCACACATGCGAAATAAACATCCACATGAAATAAGCACCTAAATGCTTATTTCATTCGCATCCGATTATGCACCGCCTGACTTAAAGTATGACTATCGACATATTCAAGTTCGCCACCTTGCGGCACACCTTGCGCGATACGGGTCATCTGCACAGGCAAATGTTTGGTCGCTTCTACCAAATAGTGTGCTGTCGCCTGACCTTCTACGGTTGCATTGGTCGCCAAAATCACCTCAGTAATGTTGCCATCACTTAAACGCTGAACCAAATATGGAATACCAATTTCGTCAGGCCCAATGCCATCTAATGGCGATAAGTGCCCACCTAAAACATGGTATTTGCCACGAAAACTGCCGCTTTGCTCAATCGCCATGACATCGGCCGGAGATTCCACCACGCAAAGTAAGTGTGCATCACGATCATGTGAGGCGCAAATATTGCAGACTTCATCTTCCGTTAATGAGTGACAAATTGAACATTCATGAATATAGCTAGTAGCTTCGTTCAAAGCATGAGCCAAACCGACTGCACCTTCTCTATTTTTCATAATCAGGTGCAATGCCATGCGTTGAGCCGATTTTGGCCCAACACTTGGCAAAATGCGTAGCGCTTGTACCAGTTGATCAAAACGATCACTAAACATACGCCGTTCCTTAGAATAAACCAGCCAAGCCCGGTGGCAAGCCCATGCCTGAGTTTGCAGACTTCATTTTTTCTTCAGAAATTGCTTCGGCTTGACGGGCAGCATCATTCATTGCAGCGGCAATCAAATCTTCAATCATGTCTGCATCGTCTTGCAATAATTCAGGGTTGATTTCAATGCGTTTGACCACATTACGGCAGGTCATAGTCACTTTCACTAAACCACCACCTGCTTCTGCATGCACTTCAGTTTGCGCAAGTTCTTCTTTGGCTTTTTTAATGTTGTTTTCCACTTCTTTTTGCATGCGCTGTGCTTGCTGCATCAACATATTAATGTTCATAAAAATCTCCGAACAAATGATCTATTTAGTTTTAAATGAGGTCTAAACCGCGCTCGATGTCGCGAATAATATCATCAATATCTTCCAAGCCAACAGAAACACGAATTAAACCTTCGCTGATACCTGCTGCTTGTTTGGCTTCTGGGGTCATTCTGCCATGCGATGTTGTTGCAGGATGAGTAATGGTTGATTTTACATCGCCCAAATTACTGGTGATAGATAGGAAGCGTGTGTTGTCAATCACAGTCCACGCGCCTTCACGCTCGCCTTTCACCACAAAAGATACAACACCGCCAAAGCCAGACTGTTGCTTTTTCGCCAACTCATGCCCCGCGTGATGCGGCAAGCCTGCATAATACACTTTTTCAACTTTTGGATGTGCATCTAGCCACTCGGCAAGTTTTTGTGCGCTGGCACAATGTGCTTTCATCCGCAGGCTTAAAGTTTCTAAACCTTTTAAGAAGATCCATGCGTTAAATGGACTTAATGAGTTACCCAAAGTACGAATCACACCGTTGATTTCTTCAACCAGTTTGTCTTTACCTACCACAGCGCCGCCTAAAGCACGCCCTTGCCCATCAATATATTTGGTCGATGAGTAGATAATTAGGTCAGCACCAAATTTAATTGGTTGTTGTAAAACTGGGGTACAGAAGGTGTTATCAACTGCAAATAAAGCATTATTTGCATGTGCAATATCGGCAATGGCTTGTAAATCGCCTACTTGTGCCAATGGATTCGATGGCGTTTCAATAAATAAAAGACGTGTGTTTGGACGAATGGCTTGTTTCCAGCTGTCTAAATCTTCTAAATCAACAAAAGTGACATCGACACCAAACTTCATCACGTATTTTTCAAATAGTGAAATGATCGAGCCAAATACAGCACGTGAACAGACTACATGATCACCCGCTTTAAGATAAGCCAAAGTGATCGCATGAACGGCCGCCATACCCGAACTTGTCGCAACCGCACGTTCTGCACCATCTAATACTGCCAAGCGTTTTTCAAAAGCCTGTACAGTTGGATTGGTATAACGTGAATAGGTATTGCCTTCAATTTCACCTGAGAATTTTGCAGCTGCATCGGCAGCATTTTCACAAACAAATGATGAAGTCAGGAAAATTGGCTCACTGTGTTCGCCTTCAATTGTACGGTTGTGTCCGGTACGAATTGCCAAAGTATCTAATTGATATTCAATGTCGTCGTGTTGACTCATCTTTACTGCTCAGCCCTAAACTTAGTCCTAAGACCTGTTTGTTAAATAATTGCCAACATTTTGAGCGCCAAGCGCATTTAAGGTCAAGGTAAAATGTATAAATATCGCTTAGACTTCATTCAAATCGGCGCCACGTGTGATGGAACACCTCATGAATCAGCTACAAAGAAAATTTAATCCGCACCGAAAAAAGCTTAAAAACCTCAGCACTCGCTTATTTAAAAGCCGTGATTTGATCTTATCTCAGACCACGCCATACGACATCGTGGCACGTTATAAGTATGCGCAGATTCGCTATTACGCTTCGCCAGATAAGCAATATAAAGAGCCGCTGGTTTTTGTTGCGCCTTTAGCAATTACCATGTCGATTTATGACTTATATCCTTATCGCTCTTTAGTGAAACATTTTCAGCATAGCGGTTTTGATGTGTATTTGGTTGATTGGGGACAATTGACCTATCAACATTGTCATTTAAATTTTATGGCTTTTATTCAGGATGCAATCCCTAATTGTATTCAACTCATTTTACAACACGCCAAAGTCGAACAAATTTCACTACATGGTTGGAGTATGGCGGGTATTTTTGCCATGCTTTATACCGCCGACCAACAAACAACTCATATTAAAAACTTGATGGTTTTGGGTAGCCCTGTAGATAGCTATGCTTCGGGGCGGGTTGGTAAACTCTTTCAACTGACCAATCAACTGATTTCTAAATATCCCAAATTGCAACATGCCTTTTATTCAGGAAAAATTCCAAAGCATTTAATTCATACACCGGGTTTAATCAATGCGATTGGTTTTAAGATTTTAGACCCTAGAGCATGGCTGGAAAGCAATACACAGATGCTGTCGAATCTGCACGACTTACAAACCTTGCATGAAAACGCAACTTTAGCCAATTTTTTAAATAATATGATTGATTATCCGGGTGGGATTAATCAGGACATGGTATTGAATGTATGGCTGCAAAACCCACTCAAACAAGGTCATATTCAACTCAAACAACATCAGATAGACCTTAAAAATATTCATTGTTCACTTTTGGTCGGTGCGGGTGATAGCGATCAAATTGTCACTGCTGAAGCTGCTCAACCTTTATGTGAATTGACAAGTAGTACCGATGTCACGTTTACTCTTATTCCAGGTGGACATTTGGGTTTAATGTCCAGTCAAAAAAGTGCCAATGAATTCTGGCCTAAACTGACCACTTGGTTAGAACAACGATCTAGCAAAATTGCATAAAGAGAGCAAAAACATGATTCAATCTGTTGCATTTATTGGCTTAGGCGCAATGGGCTACCGCATGGCAGCCCATTTACCTAAACATTTTGATACGGTCTATGTCTGGAATCGTAACTTTGCCAAAGCCGAGCAACATGCTGCTGAATATGGCACACAAGCGGTTGAATTGGCTCAAGCGGTGCAAGCAGATATTATTTTTTCTTGCTTGCCCACCAGTACCGAAGTTGAAAACCTGATTGCACAAGTTCAACTTAAAGCAGGTTCAGTCTGGGTCGATTGCACCAGTGGCGTACCCGAAAGTGCTAAAAAATTGGTACAACAACTTGAAGCACAACAGATCGACTTTTTAGATGCACCTGTAAGCGGACAAACCATTGGTGCAGAAAATGCCACATTAACAGTCATGATTGGCGGTAAAGCTGCTGCTTTTGAAAAAGCCCTACCTGCAATTCAGGCTTTTGGTAAAGTGATTCAGCATGTGGGTGAACCTGGTGCTGGCTTTGCCGTAAAAGCGGTGAATAATATGTTAATGGCAGTGAGTTTGTGTGCTGCAGCTGAAGGTTTTACCACCTTAAAAGCACATGGCGTAAACTTAAATCAGGCCTTGCAATGCATAAATGCTTCAAGTGGTAAAAGCGCAGTAACGGAAATGATTTTGCCGCAGCGAGTACTGAATCGCGCTTTTCCAAATACTTTTGCACTCCCTTTACTGGCTAAAGACACAGGTATCGCATTAGATTTAGTCCATGAAGCAGCTTTGCCTGCACCTGTATTGGCTTTAACCCAAAGCCTGATTCAAGCAGCGAATTTAACCGCAGAAAAAGACAGTGATTTTTCCACTGCTGTGAAAATGTATGAATTATGGAGTAATATTACCCTAGAGTAAGAACTCGCCATTGAATATACAGCCATAAACCCAATAATGTGTATTAAGTGGCTAGTCACACCATCATTAAGTAGAGGAAACTCTTATGAACAAGTTTAGCATTGCCGTATTTGCAAGCCTTGCAACTTTAATTGGGGCAAGTTCAACTACTTTTGCATCTGAACAAGAATGTCAGAAACTGAAAAATGACCACGATGTTATTTATGCATCTAAAGGGTTCTGCTTCAAAGACCCAGAAGCTAAAGCACGTTTTGGTAATGACAACTGCTATACAACCAAACCTAAGTTTTCTGAAAAAGAACAACAACGTCTTGACGCAATCAAAGAACGTCAAAAAGAACTGAACTGTAAATAACCGTTCTGAAATATCAAAGCTGAATTTAAGGAATCATAATGGCTTACGATGATCAAAATATTTTTGCAAGAATTCTACGTGGCGAACTTCCTGCAATTAAAGTGTATGAAGATGACCAAGTGCTTGCTTTTATGGACATCATGCCGCAAGCCGATGGTCACACTCTCGTGATTCCTAAAACGCCTGCAGTGACTTTATTGGATTTACCCGCAGATGCAGCAGCCTATACTATTCAAATTGTGCAAAAAATTGCGAAAGCAATGGAGCAAGCTTTGGGTGTAGATGGTATCGTGTTAATGCAATTGTCAGGTACTAGTGCAGGTCAAACTGTCCCTCACGTGCATTTTCACTTAATTCCAACCTCGGTTCATCAACTTGGGAAACATGCTGCACAAATGGGCGATCAAGAAAAAATTAAAGCCCAAGCAGAAAAAATTAAAGCAGCGCTTTAAAAATTTCAAAAATGTCATACAAAATGAATGGAGCAACTGCTCCATTTTTTTCATCTCATACTTTAACCCTGCATTTTTTCAAGCAGTTTATGACAATAGCATTTCAGTCTGCTTGCAATTAAGTTATTCATTTCATATATTTTTTCTAAATTTAAAAACTCAGTCACTAAAAAAATGCGAATAAAAGTAAGTTTTTGATCTAATTTGTACTTTTTAATAATTTTGAAATATTTCCTTAATATTACTGTCGCATTTGTAAGGAATACTTAGCACCAATAGTGAACAGCGGTAGATCAACCCTACTTCTGAACAATGTTTAGGACTAAAAAACAATAGTCTGTATTGGAGCTACACATGAAAAAAACGCTTTGCGCATTAGCAGTTGGGGCAACCTTTTTAACACCAGCATTAGCGATGGCTGCTGATGTTAAAGTTTATGGTCGTGCACACGTATCTTTAGACTATCTTGATGATGGTAAAGACTACAACGAAGTTGGTCTTTCTTCTAACTCATCACGTTTAGGCTTCAAAGCTGAACAAAAATTAGAAAATGGCATGACTGTTTTTGGTCAAATTGAACAAGAAATTAACTTTGCTAGCGGTTCTGCAAATGATGATTTAGAGTTTGCTACTCGTGATACTTTTGTAGGTTTAAAAGGTGACTTCGGTCAAGCGCGTGTAGGTCGTTTTGACAGCCCATTTAAAGCTGCACGTGGTCCAGTCAACTTCTTTGGTGACCAAGTTGGTGACATCCGTAACGTAACTCGTGCTGGTAACTTACGTTTTGATGAGCGTAATGCTAACTCAATTGAATATAAATCACCTAAATTTGGTGGCGGTTTTAATGTTCTAGCTGCACTTTCTTTACATGAAGGTAATAGTGCTGGTTTCACATCTACAACCTCACAAAAAACTACAGTCATTAATACTGTAGACGGTCCAGTTACAGTTGTTGTTCCAGGCACTACAACAACAAATACTAAAGCTGATCGTGATGATAAAGCTTATGACTTAGCTTTAACTTATAAAGAAGGCAAAGTCGATTTTGCTGCTGCTTATGAGCACTATGAAGAAGATGCTGGTCGTGGTGAGCGTGATGGCTTCCGTATTGCCGCTGCATACAAAATCACACCTGAGTTAAACGTTGGTGCTTTATATCAATTGTTAACACATGATAATGAAACTGCAAACCCAGATGCACAAGTATTTGGCGTAGCAGCGGATTATAAAGTTACACCGAAGACTTATGTACGCGGTCAAGTCTTCCATCGTGATGTAGATGCAGATGATGCAAATGCAACATTATTGGCTGTGGGTGTAGAGCACCGTTTAGACAAGGCCGTACGTGTATACGCAAACCTTGCAACTATGCTTAATGACAAAAAATCTAACTTAACACCATGGTCACAAGGTCGCTCAAACAACGTTGGTGGCGTGAATGACGAAGATGCTTTAGGTCTTTCTTTGGGTTTCCGTTACGACTTCTAAGTCTAACCAAACTTAAAAAACCAAATAAAAACTAAGCCAACAAACTTGCTGGCTTAGTTTATTCAAGTCAGTTTTGCAAAGCTGAATTTTTCAATATTAACGCTTTAAAAATCCAGACACTAAATTCATGACTTGTTGAATATCATCATTGGCTTCTTGTTTGCTAGTTTGCTCACCTTGTGGTGTCAATGAATCAATAATTTGCGGCAATACTGCAGAAATCGCATTATAAATATCTTGCTTTGGCGCCTGAGTTTGCTGTGCGACCTGCTCTACATCGGCATCATCAAATAAACTTTGTACTTGTTCAGCACCTACATGCGCATTTTCACCTGGGCCTGTAGACACCCAATCATCCACCTGACTGGTTAAGCCTTGTCCTTTGAGTTTATCCAAAGCACCTTGCAAGCCACCCTGTTTTTGAATCCATGCCAACACCAAAGGCAAAACTGCAATCAATAAACTTTGTGTACCTGAAGCACCTGTAGCAGAACGCTGTTGTTGCCCACCTAACTGACCTAGTACCGAACCAAAAATGCCACCCAAGCCGCCTTGCGCAGATTGTTGGTTATTACCACCAAGTTGCCCCAAAACCGAACCTAAAATACCACCCAATCCGCCTTGAGATTGATTAGATTGCTGATTCGCGCCCAATGCCTGCTTTGCTAAAATTTCAACAATATTGCTTAAATTGGTCATTTTATTTTCCTCATAATGCCCTTATGACAGCATACGAAGTTTTGACTGAATTGCGCGCTTGAAATTGTTAAATTTTGCAATATCCTAAATTTATGTGAATTAATTATCATTATTAGAATTTTGTGATCGTAATTCAGCACTTACCAGCGGAATTTATCCCAATTTTCAGGGTTTGCCCAAAACTTAGAATTAAACCAATCAGGCACGTGCTTATAAGTCAAAATATTAAATTGCCATAAGCACAAATGATGCTGCTCAAAGCGATGTTCAATCAATTGCGTAAAACCAAGTGCTCTAAGCAATTGCTCATCTTCACGTGCAGCAATTACCACAATACGCTTTGCCAATAAATCACGTAGCTTTACCAAAATTTGCGAGGTGTGTTGTGGTGTCTGCGCAGCAAAATCGGCAGCATCTAAAAATACAACTGCCAAATCAAAACGTTGGGTAAAAGGCAGATTTAAAAATGCCAATGCGCTAAAATACTGCCATTGGATAGTTGGCTGCTCATCAGCCGCTTGATTGTTATACTTCGGGCTTGCTTCAATATTTTGCCCTATACACAATGCAGTAGAAATTGGCTGTTGTTGAGATAAATCATCAATTAATGCTTGAATTAAACGCATTTCAGCCATCACTGCATTCCTTCATTTTCGAGAGAGTATTCTTATGGAACTACAAGGCATTTGCCATAAAATGCACGCAGGTCTTAAGGACCATAGTGTAACTGATGAACAGGTACACAAGGCAAATGTTGAATATAAATTTATTCTAGACCGTGCAGAAATTGACCTGCCTTTTCAGCTTGGGCAAGAACTTGAACTGGAATGGACGGGCAATATTTATTGTGTTTCTTGTGGTGTGAAAACACCAAAATCCTATTCGCAAGGACATTGTTTCAAGTGTTTTAAAACCAAAGCATCTTGCGATATGTGCATCATGAAGCCTGAGACCTGTCACTATCATTTAGGTACCTGTCGTGAAGATAGTTTTGCTCAAGAAGTCTGCTTTCAACCGCACATCGTATATTTAGCCAATTCAAGTGCTTTAAAAGTGGGAATCACCCGTTTAGGTCAAATGCCAACACGTTGGCTAGATCAGGGCGCAACTCAAGCCTTGCCAATTATGAAAGTCGGCTCACGCCGTTTATCTGGGCAATTGGAAGTTATGTTTGGTACACAAGTCGCAGATAAAACCGACTGGCGCAAACTACTCAAAGGCGAAGCAGAGCCTTTAAACCTAGTTGAAGTGCGTGAACAACTGATTGAAGAGTTTGCACCTAAAATTCAGACCATTCGTGATGAGTTTAGTCAAAACCTTGAATTCAACGAAACGGTAGAGCTTTTAGATCAGGAACTTCCGCGTGAATTTGTTTATCCTGTAGAACAGTATCCTGAGAAAATTAAATCGCATAACTTAGATAAAACCCCAATTATTCGCGGCAAACTGCAAGGAATTAAAGGGCAATATTTAATCTTGGATACAGGTGTCATCAACATTCGTAAATACACAGGTTATGAGCTAAAAATTCGCGCTGAATAAATCTTGAAACTGCTTACTTAATCATTATTAGATGCACAAAAAAACCAGCAAATTTGCTGGTTTTTTTGTAGATGTTCATCACTTATTTGATTTTCGCTTTCGATTTCAAATATTCCGTATAGTCATCTAGCTCTTGTTGAGCACGTAATTGTTGATACAACTGCGCTAACTCTTTCAGTTGCTCAGGCGTTAAAGCATTCGATGTAGTATCGTTTACATTTGATACAGCTACCACCACCAATTCATTTGGTATAGATGCTGTTGTTACTGACCACATACCATCTTTAGGCGCAAGCACACTAAATGCAGCACGTTCAATTTCACGCTTTAACAAACCATCTGCACGGGTGAATGTGCCTGCATTTTCAAAACGGATTTGGTTTTTCGCCAAAACGGTCGCTGCAGGTTGAGTTTTAAAGGCATCCAACGCAGCTTGAATATCTTTTTTCGCTGCATCAAAGGCTTTTTTCTCAATCAGTTTAGCTTTTACGCGGGGTGTTGCTTCTTCTAAAGTTTGCACACCTGCGGCATGGTAATTACGCACTTTCACCCATACCACATCGCCATTGGCTAAAGTAATGTTACTCGATGCGTTGCGATCGCCATTTTTCACATCATCATTAAACAATTTAACTTTGACAGATGGCTGGCTTAAAACAGGATGCTGCGCCGCCAAAGTTAAACCATTAACAGATTCGACTTTGGCCGTTTTCACTTCTTCTGCCACAACATCTAAAGCATCACTACTCACCACCAATTCATTTAAGCTGTTGATGGTATCGGTATACGCATTTTCAGTTTTGGCTTTTTGCAACTCTGCCATTAAACGTGCTTTTTGAGTTTCAAACGCAGGGACTTGAACTGTAGCACCTTCTGTTTGAATCACATGATAGCCATATTGAGTTTTAATCGGCTGTGATACTTCACCAGATTTTAAGCTACCCACGGCTTTGTCAAAGGCATCGCCAAATACGCCTGCTTCATAACCTGCAACCTCACCACCTTTGGCTTTAGACTCAGGATCATCCGAATACTTTTGTGCAGCTGCAGTAAAGCTTGTACCTTGCTTAATTTCAGCTGCGGCTTGCTCTGCAAGTTTTTTAGCTGCGGCATCATCACGCGCATCGGTGGTGATTAAAATATGTTTCACTGTCGGTACAGCAGCACCTTTTTGAGTTTCGACAAACTTTTGATAAGCCTGTTGTAACTCTGCGTCAGTGACAGCCGTATTTGCAGGTGCAATATTGGCTGGAGTCACCACAATGTAATCGACATCAACGCTAGCAACCTGTTTAAAGGCATTGGCGTGCTGTTCATAATACGCAGCAATCTCTTGTGCATTTGTGATGATGTTTTTCTTGTAGTCATCTAACTTAATGCTAGATAAATGCAAAGTACGTTGCTGGGTTTGTAAATTGGCAATTTGCTGAATATCAGACGGGCTAACTAAAGCATAATCGGTAAAGCTAGCACTCAGCATTTTTAACGCATGGTCTTGGCGTAAATTTGCCACAAGCGCCTGATTGGTCATGCCTACAGATTGCAGATAGTTCGCATACAAGCTTTCAGAAAACTTGCCATCTTGTTGGAAATTCGGTTGCTGTGCAATCATTTGTTCAATTTGTGCATCGCTCAAAGAAATCCCTAATTTCTCAGCTTGTTGTAATAACAAGGTACGTGCAACCAACGTATCTTTGGCTTTGTTTTGAATATAATTTTGATTCAATAGTGTTTCATCACCATTGGTATAGGCCAAGTATTGTTCTTTCAAGGAATTGGTCAGATTATCTAATTCTCGTTTTGAAATTTGCTGACCATTGACTGTTTGTGCAGTGTCTTCAGACTGACCTCCACTAAAATATCCTTCAATACCTACAAGTGCTAAAGGGGTCAAGAACAAGACGAGCAAAACTTTGCCCAACCAACCCTTAATAACTTTACGAAAAGATTCCATAAGTATTCCAATATTTTATTTGTGCGAGATTTTAACTGAAAACCTTCAACGAATGAATGCGTTGAAGCCGTTTATTGACATTATTAATAAAAAACGCGCCAATTGGCGCGCTTTCTTGGCATTTTAAAAGATTATGCTACTGAATCTTTTAAACCTTTACCCGCTTTAAAGCTTGGTACTTTGCTTGCTTTAATTTCAAGTGTAGCACCTGTTTGTGGGTTACGACCTGTGCGAGCAGCACGCTCTTTCACATTAAATGTACCAAAACCAACGAGGGTTACAGTATCACCCGCTTTAAGCGCTTCAGTAATAGAAGCAATTGTTGCGTCTAAGGCCTTACCTGCATCAGTCTTAGACAACCCCCCTTTCTCTGCAATTGCATCGATTAATTCTGATTTATTCATGAAAATTACGTCCTCTTAATATCGTTTATTTAAGGTCCAGAGATTTAATTTAAATTACCGTAACGCCTTTATAGCAATGCTTTGAGGGTAAAAGCAATACTCCCTGCACGCTTTTATGCAAAATAAATGGTAAAACGATGGAACTATTAGCCTCTATTCAGTTTTGCCCTAAAATACCCGATGTATAATAAAGCAACATACTTTAAGCCCCCTTTGCACAGAATTACTTTTTCGCGACATCTTCTTTTAATTGTTTATTTTCTTCAATCAACGTATCGACTTTGGCATGTAATTGCAGTACCAATTGCTCTAAATGTTGTAGGTCTTTTGCTGTCACCAAGCCAATTCTATTTAAAGAATGATTGACGCTATGGTCAATTAAACGCTCAACTTTATCTTTAGTATCAATGACCGACTCTTTGGCTTTTTCAGACACTTTTTCAACTGTTTGATCGGCAATTTCTGTAGTTTTAGATTCTAATTCCTCACCCACCTTGACCAGAGAGTCAAACAATTTATTGCCTTCTTCTTCTGCGCGTGAAAATGCACCTAAACCTGCTAGCCAAATTTGCTTGGTATATTTACGAAAATCGAGTGATGATTTACGTCCTGAGCGTAATTTATCTTTATTTTTCAATGTGGTTTCTGATTCAAGCAAATGCTCTTCTACGCTATCCGTCGTTTTTTCCATGAACCTCTCTCCTGCTTATTTTATGCGCACATAAATGTAATAAACCTACAAAATGCTTTCATAATAGCAAATTAAATACTTGATCGTTTTGCTAAACTGTTCTACAAAGCAAGATTATTCGCTGCGCTTCTTAGAATGTATTCTCAACGAAGCGCAAAACAAGGAATTCAACTTTAGATTTAGGGACTTGATTTTATGAGTGATTCGCAACAAAGACAAAGTAATCCACATTTGTTGCTGACCATGCTCATGATTGTGCTGGAAACAATTTTTAGCTTTATTCTAAAACATGATCGTGTGGTCGCTTTGCAGGCTAAAAAGTTTGTCGACCAGAAAATCACCATTAAAATTAATAGCTATATTCCTTATTTCGACATTTACGTGGAATTCAATCCAAACGGCATCTTATTTGACAGCAAAGCACCTGAACAAGCTGTCGATTTAGATGTGCGCACCACCCTCATAGATTTATTTAAAATCTTTATTTTAGGTAATCGTCGCAGTATTAAACACATGCGTATAGATGGTGACATTACCCTTAAAGATGAGTTTCGTGATCTAATTTTGCATTTTAGTGCACCCAAAGTTTTAGCTGACTGGAAACAATGGCTGAAAGAAGCACCGCAAGAACAAGAAGTGATTGGTTCTAAAAAGCGCATTGCCCCACTTTTAGACAAAATTGATGAACAACGCTCTAAGATCAACACCCTACAAGTTGAGCTTAAACAGCATAAAAACCGTATTCGTCGGATTGAACGTCGTCAAAAGCGCATTAACATCGTCTTTGGTGTAATAACAGTACTATTAATTACGTTATTAGTGTATAATTTATGGATCGTTTAAACGCATTAAAATATCAAGAAAAACAGCGTAAATCCTCGCGCACAATATCACAATAAAATACTTGACTAATTTAGTCGGGATTCATAGAATACCCATATCTAGTCTAATCATGTGTATCGAATCATGCGCTTAACAACTCGCGGTCGCTACGCAGTGACTGCTCTACTTGATTTAGCTTTGCAGCCAACTGAACAAACGATCACGCTTGCTGAAATTGCAGCCCGTCAAACTATTTCTGTTGCTTATCTTGAGCAGTTATTCGCAAAACTTAAGCGCCACGGCTTAGTGTCTAGTGTTCGCGGTGCTAACGGTGGTTACCATTTAGCACGTAGTGCAAATGAAATCACTGTGCTAGAAATCATTGAAGCCGTAAACGAAACTGTTGATGCAACGCGTTGCGACCATAAAGGCAACTGTCAAAATGGTGCAATGTGCTTGACTCACGACTTATGGCAGGAACTCTCCCATCATATTGCCGACTATCTCGCTAAAATCTCACTTGCTGATTTAGTTGCGCGTGACAACGTACAAACTGTTGCCATTCGCCAGAACACAGCACCGTTTGATTCAGCTCTGTTATCGGTTACAGGTATTTGACATGAAACGTCCAATTTATCTTGACTACGCAGCAACCACTCCTGTAGATCCTCAAGTTGCAGAACGCATGATGGAGTGCCTGACTTTTGATGGGACTTTCGGTAATGCCGCTTCTCGTTCGCACGCTTATGGCTGGCAAGCAGAAGAAAAAGTTGAATATGCACGTGAACAAGTTGCGAACTTGATCAAAGCAGACCCACGTGAAATCGTGTGGACTTCTGGTGCAACAGAATCAGATAACCTTGCACTAAAAGGCGTAGCACAATTCTATTCGTCTAAAGGCAAACACATTATTACCTCTAAAATTGAACACAAAGCCATTTTAGATACCTGCCGTGAGCTTGAATCTGAAGGTTTTGAAATCACGTACTTAGAGCCACAACCACAAACAGGTTTAATTACACCTGAAATGGTTGAAGCGGCAATTCGTCCAGACACAATTTTAGTGTCGTTGATGATGGTCAATAACGAAATTGGTACGATTACCGATGTCGCTGCAATTGGCGAAATCACCCGTGCCAAAAAAATCTTCTTCCACGTTGATGCTGCGCAAGCTGCAGGTAAGGTAGAAATTGATTTATCTACCTTAAAAGTAGACTTAATGAGCTTCTCTGCACACAAAATCTATGGCCCTAAAGGTATTGGTGCGCTATTTGTACGCCGCAGTCCACGCGTACGCTTAAAAGCACAAATGCATGGTGGCGGTCATGAGCGTGGCATGCGTTCAGGCACACTTGCAACCCACCAAATTGTAGGTATGGGCGAAGCATTTGAACTTGCAGGCAAAAACTTGGCTTCTGAACAAGCCCGTTTACGTGTATTGCGCGACAAACTTTGGAATGGCTTGAACACCATGGAACAAGTTTTCCTGAATGGTCACCCAACACTAAACGTAGCCAACTATTTAAACGTCAGCTTCAACTTTGTTGAAGGTGAATCTTTAATGATGTCTCTTAAAGATGCTGCGGTATCTTCAGGTTCTGCGTGTACTTCAGCGACTTTAGAGCCATCTTATGTATTACGTGCACTAGGTCTTTCAGACGAACTTGCACACAGCTCAATTCGTTTCAGTTTTGGTACATACACCACTGAAGAAGATATTGATCATGTCCTAACTGTGACTAAAGCTGCTGTTGAAAAGTTACGTGAACTTTCACCGCTTTGGGATATGTATAAAGAAGGGATTGACCTTTCTAAAGTAGAATGGACTGAACACTAATTCATCCCAAATCTAATGGCTTTGACAGGAAGCCATTAGATTGATAAAGGTAATTTCACCCCCATATTTATATTAAGGCTGACCCCGAGGTTTGGAGAAGCGACATGGCTTATAGCGATAAAGTAATTGATCATTACGAAAACCCTCGTAATGTTGGCGTTTTAGACAAAAATGCTGAAAACGTTGGTACAGGTATGGTGGGCGCACCTGCATGTGGCGATGTAATGCGTCTGCAAATTCAAGTGAATGACGAAGGCGTGATTGAAGAAGCACGTTTCAAAACTTATGGTTGTGGTTCTGCCATTGCTTCTAGTTCTTTGGTTACTGAGTGGCTTAAAGGTAAAACTTTAGATGAAGCACAAGCGATCAAGAACATTGATATTGCTACCGAACTTGCCCTTCCACCAGTGAAAGTACACTGCTCTGTATTGGCAGAAGATGCAATTAAAGCTGCTGTAGAAGACTATCGCAGCAAAAAGACCAAAGCTTAATTTGCTAAGTTTTGTGGAAAAACAAACGGAGTTTTCATGATCAATTTAACTGAAAATGCTGCAACTCATATCAGCAATTACTTAAAGAATCGCGGTAAGGGTCAAGGTATTCGCGTTGGTGTGAAAACTTCAGGCTGTTCTGGTTTGGCTTATGTACTCGAATTTGTAGATGAAGTCGATACGCACGACCAAATGTTTGAACAGTTTGGTGTTAAAGTTTTCGTTGATCCGAAAAGCCTAGTTTACCTAGATGGCATGGAAATGGACTATGTCAAAAATGGTTTAAACGAAGGTTTCGAGTTTAACAACCCCAATAAAAAAGGTGAATGTGGCTGCGGTGAATCGTTCACGGTATAATGCCACCTCCCTCTTTTTAGCTTAAAACAGTGTACAATACACTGTTTTAATTGCATTTATGCAGCCAATTTTGCACACTAATCGCGGATTCCATCTCCCATGAATCATTTTGAGTTGTTTAATCTTCCTGTTGCACTCGATATTGATTTCGCTACTTTAAAAGCTGAATTTTTAAAGCTACAGCAGCAATATCACCCCGACAAAGCCGAAGACAAAGATCAAGCCTTGATTAAATCTAGTAAAATTAATCAGGCGTTTAAACAACTCTCTGCGATAGACAGTCGTGCTGCATATTTACTCTCATTGAAAAAGCAAGATTATCATCTCGATCAATCCATCCATGACTTTGAATTTTTACAAGATGCCTTGGAAATTCGTGAGCAATTGGATGATGCCAACTGTGCCGATGACTTACAGTCATTAAAGGTTGAAGTACAACAATGGGTTGATGGCTTAGTCCGTGAATTTAAAATTGACTATGCCGAAGAAGATTGGGCAGAAGCGCGTGACACTGTGCGTAAATTACGCTTTTTCATGAAAGTTATGGCTGACCTAGACAAAGCTGAAGATCGTTTCCTTGATGATGACAGTTTTGATTTAGACGATGATTTTTAATTTTAGTTTGTATTTTAATATTTAACGGGCAAAGGATTTTACATAATGGCGCTCTTGCAAATTGCAGAACCAGGTCAATCAAGTGCACCGCATGAACATCGCATTGCGATTGGCATTGACTTAGGCACCACTCATTCATTGGTTGCCACAGTTCTTTCTGGTAAAGCCAAAGTCTTGCATGATGAGCAAGGTCGCGTGCTACTGCCTTCTATCGTCCATTATGCAGAGCAAAATACACATTATGGCAATGCTGCTGCGCCATTTATTACTACAGACCCTAAAAACACGATTGTTTCAGTCAAGCGTTTTATGGGTCGTTCTAAAGCGGACATTAAATTTCAACATCCATACACGTTAGTGGGTGAAGACAATCAAATGCCTGCTTTTGAAACAGCTCAAGGCCGTAAAACACCTGTTGAAATTTCGGCAGAATTACTTAAACAACTCAAAGACCGCGCAGAAGCCAGCTTACAAAACCCTGTAAATGGTGCAGTGATTACTGTTCCTGCTTATTTTGATGAAGCTCAACGCCAAGCCACACGTGACGCTGCCGAGCTTGCAGGTTTAAAAGTATTGCGTTTATTGAATGAACCGACTGCAGCAGCGGTTGCCTACGGTTTAGATCAAGACACCAACTTGGCTCAAGACCGTAACTATGTGATTTACGACTTGGGCGGTGGTACGTTTGACGTTTCTATTTTACGTTTCTCTCAAGGTGTTTTTGAAGTTTTAGCCACAGGCGGCCACACTGCTTTAGGTGGTGATGACTTAGATCGTCTGATTGTAAAATGGGCAAAAAAACAGCTGAATATTGAAAGTTTAGATGATGCAGAATATGCACACTTTATTGTGTCTGCACGTAAAGCCAAAGAAGCGCTCAGCAATGCAGAAAGTGTTGAATTAAAACTGTTAGAGCACACGCTGCAATTAGACCGCGCAAACTTTGAAAGTATTATTCAGGTTGCTTTAGATAAAACCATTAGTGTATGCAAACGTGTATTACGCGATGCCAAACTTGACCTAGATGACATTCAAAATGTAGTTTTAGTTGGTGGTTCAACACGTTCTTATGCCGTGCAAAAAGCTGTTCGTGAAGTATTTAATCAAGAACCATTATGCACAATTAACCCAGATGAAGTGGTTGCAATTGGTGCATCAATTACCGCCAATCAACTAATTGGTAACAGCAAAGATGGTTCGTTGCTATTAGACGTTACCCCACTGTCTTTGGGTTTAGAAACCATGGGCGGTTTGGTGGAACGCTTAATTTCACGCAATACTGCAATTCCTGTAGCACGTCGCCAAGAATTTACCACTTATCAAGATGGCCAATCTGCCATGTTGATTCATGTGGTACAAGGTGAGCGTGATTTGGTAGAACATTGTCGTAGCTTAGGTCGTTTTGTGCTACACGGTATTCCACCAATGACTGCGGGTCAGGCACGCATTGAAGTTACGTTCCAAGTCGATGCTGATGGCTTGCTCAGTGTTTCTGCTAAAGAAACCACTTCTGGTGTGACTGCAAATATCGACATCAAGCCATCTTATGGTTTATCTGAAGCAGATACCGAGCGTTTGCTGCTAGATGGTTTCAAATATGCAGAAGAAGACAAGCAATTGCGTCATTTGCATGAAACCAAAGTTGAAGCACAACGTGAACTTGAAGCTTTACAACAAGCCTTAAAAGTAGATGCACAACTATTAAGCCCAGAACAATTAGAAGCTTTAAATACTGCCAAAGCGCAGTTGGAAGCCGAATTGACTGGACAAGACATTAAAGCCATTGAACATGCTGTTGAACAGCTTAAAATACACAGTGATGCTTTTGCTGCAATTCGTATGAATCAACATATTGATACAGCACTTAAAGGCACTAAACTCGACGACTGGTCAAACTCAAACTAATTTAAGGTAAAGATTATGCCACGTATTAAAGTACTTCCACATGCGCAATTCTGCCCAGAAGGTGCTGAGTTTGAAGTCGAACAAAATGCCAACTTATGCGAAAGCTTACTTGAAAATGGCATTAAAATTGAACATGCTTGCGATATGTCTTGTGCATGTACCACTTGCCACGTTGTTGTTCGTAAAGGCTTTGACAGCCTAGAAGAAATGGATGATGTTGAAGCTGACTTATTAGACCGTGCTTGGGGTTTAGAGCCTGATTCACGCTTATCTTGTCAGGTTAAAGTGGTCAATGAAGACTTGGAAGTCGAAATTCCAAAATACACCATTAACCATGCTTCAGAAAATCATTAATCATAAAATGATGCTAATTCTAAAAAACTGCGCTACGGCGCAGTTTTTTTTATTGCACAACTTTAGATTTAAAATTTTTGAGGATTTAAAAGTTAAACGAGATCTACATTATAAGAAAAATTTTAGTGTTTTTCAGGAATATGAGTTTTGGCAATTTCTTCAACAGGTGGATGTTCAATCACTTCATCTTCAAGATTAAGTTTTACAATGCCCTGTGAGTTGGTCAGCTTTTGCTGCGTTTGAATTCTTTTAATCATTTTTTCTAATACGGTAATTAGCTCAGGATATTCAAAATTCTGCACTTCATCCAAATTAAGCAACAAATGAAAACCTTTATATTCGTAGTCAAACCAACGCTGATAATCCGACTTGCTGGCCGCATATTTTTCCATCACTTGCCAAGTTTTTACAGGACCTTGAATCCCCTTTAAAAAGATCGGTGCTTTCGGAGCACACAAATAATCATTTTTAATCAGTTTATAAGTGTCATCTGAAAGTAAAATTTCATCAACTTCGGCCGCACTTTGCAAACGCGCAGCTAAGTTAGCATCACGCCCAACAATGGTATATGCCATCCGATGTGCTGCACCGTAGTTCCCAACGTGGCAATATCCTGTACTGATACCCATACGAATATGTAAAGGCGGATAGCCCATTTTGACCCAACGTTCGCGTAACAATTTCATTTGCTGACGCATCGCAATAGCCATCTCTACACAAGTTTTAGCATCTTGTTCAACACCTTGCGTATTTGGATCACCAAAGAAAATTAAAATCGCATCACCCATAAACTTATCCACCGTCGCTTCATATTGCTTGGCAATTTCGGTCATGTGGCTTAAATAATCATTGAGCAGGAATGCTAAATCATCTGGAATTAGTGTTTCAGAAAGTTCAGTAAAGCCTTGAATATCAGAAAAGAAAATCGTCATTTTTTTACGTTTATATTCAATTTTCGCTTCCGACTCACCTTTCATAATCGATTGCCACAACTGCAAAGGTGCATAGCGACTAAGCTGATTCGCAAATTCCATATAGCGGTTCATTTGTGTGTAGTAATGGTCTTTCTTTGCCGTGGTATAGCGGATACGACGTGCCTGATAGGCACTGCCCATGCCAAAGTAAAAGATCATACATAAAAAGGCTAAAATCGTAAGTTCGGTACTGCTTTGTTCAAAATATTCGTTAAAACCAAAAATAAAAATATTACAAAAATAAAAAACTGTGACCGCCAATAAGGATGCCGATGCCACCAAAAAGAAAGAAACTTTAATATAAATGGCGGTATATAGCAGCGCAAATAAAGCGGCAAAAGTAAGTACCAAATTCAGATGTACCGCAGACAAACATACTGCGACTACCACAATATCAATAATAAACAGGATATTACGCTTGGCTTGATGACTATATTTATATTGCAGCCAACGCGAAAATTTAGGAATTATCAGTAATAAAAAAGTAAGAAAAAACGGAAGGTAAATTTGATAATTGGTATCGGCGTAGGTGTAGTGATAGACCACCATAATCAGGGATAAACTTGCATACCCGACTAAACGATGCAGAAATTCGAATTGTTTGGGATCTCTTTCCATCCAATTGTACATGAACACCGCGGCCTACTCCAATCTAGGATTAAAAAGCCACGCATCCTGCGTGGCAATTCATTTCAATTAATCCATTCGCCAGTCAAATGGCATATCGCCTTGACCACGCAGAGCAAGCATCAAGGTTTGACGCATGTGAGCCAAAACTTCATTGCTGTATGGTACAGCTGGCGTACCCCAAACTGGTTTAGGCCAAGCCACATCATTTTGATAACGCACGACGTGATGAAAATGCAATTGTGGAACCATATTACCTAAAGCCGCCACATTCATTTTATCGGCACGGAATACACGTGATAATTGGCTAGATAACCAGCTAGATTCACGTAAAAATTGTTCTTGGTCTGCCTGGCTTAATTCGTATAGTTCTGTAACCCCTGGCACACGTGGAATTAGAATTAACCAAGGGAATTGCATATCATTCATTAAACGACATGTTGACAGAGGAAAGTCGCCTACAAAAAAAGTATCTTGAGCAAGTTGTGGATGCAAACTAAACATATCTTTATAAATGACGCAAATTGTAATGATGGGTAATACTATCACATCCCTAGTGAACTGAGTATGATTCCCATCATGTTTCGATGTAAATAAAGTGCAATTTTAACCAAATTCATCATGAATAATATTCATTATAGAATCAGTGGTTTCTTAGAAAATATTCATAAATTTACCGATATGATATTTGGATCAATTTGCATTTTTAAACTCAGCTGTGCAAAGTTTTTAGCAGGCTGTTTAATAGATCGGCAATAAATTGAATCCGCTTTTCAGCTTCCTCCAACATCACCATCACTTTTAAACGCTGTCCACCATCCATACGGAAATAGGTCGGATGTTTTTGCATCATTTGAATGATGCTCATGGCTTGCACAGGTGTATCTGGTGAAAATTCGATATGACCGCCATTTGTACCAATATCAATTTTAGTGATGCCCAACTGCTCTGCTTTTAAACGCAGTTGATGTACAGCAAATAATTGTTTCACCGCTTGTGGTGGAATACCAAAACGGTCAATCAACTCCATACGGATATGATCAAGCTTTTCTTGAGTATCGGTATTACTAATGCGTTTGTAGAACAATAAGCGCTGATGCACATCGCCCAAATAATCATCTGGAATTAAAGCAGGCATGTGCAGGTTGATTTCCGCAGTTAAAGACAATGGCGCATCGAAGTTAGGAGTTTTACCCTTTTGAATGGCTTTGGTGGCTTTTTCCAGCATTTCCATATACAGGCTATAACCAATAGCTTGCATTGAACCGCTTTGTTGCTCACCCAGTAATTCGCCCGCACCACGAATTTCCAAGTCTTCGGTTGCCAGCATAAAACCTGCACCCAAAGTTGAGGCACGCTGAATCGCATCCAAGCGTTTTTCAGCATCGCCTTTTAAGCCCTTAATGGAAGGTACCAGCAAATACGCATAAGCTTGGTGATGCGAACGTCCAACACGACCACGTAGTTGGTGCAACTGCGCCAATCCGAGTTTATCTGCACGTTCAATTAAAATGGTATTGGCATTTGGAACATCAATCCCTGTTTCAATAATGGTTGAGCAAACCAACACGTTATATTCTTTATGATAAAACTGCTGCATGACTTGCTCTAATTCACGCTCGCGCATTTGCCCATGCGCAACTGCAACCCGCGCTTCTGGTACCAATTCACGAATGGTTTCAGCACTACGCTCAATGGTTTCCACTTCATTATGCAGGAAATACACCTGACCACCACGTAACAATTCACGTAAAATGGCTTCTTTCACCGTATCGCCTGTATGCTCTTGCACAAAGGTTTTGACCGCTAAACGGCGTGCAGGTGGTGTGGCAATAATGGATAAATCGCGCATACCGCTAAATGCCATATTTAAGGTACGTGGAATTGGCGTTGCGGTTAAAGTCAGCATATCCACATCGGCGCGCAGCGCTTTAATACGTTCTTTGTCACGCACCCCAAAACGATGTTCTTCATCGACAATCATTAAACCCAACTGCTTGAACTGAATATTTTCTTGCAGAATTTTGTGCGTCCCAATCACAATATCGACTTTGCCTTCAGCTAAATCTTCAATGGTTTTTTGATGAGATTTGCTTGAACCAAAACGCGATAAGACTTCAATACGCACAGGCCAGTCGGCAAAACGGTCTTTAAAAGATTCATAATGCTGTTGTGCCAACAATGTGGTCGGAACCAATACCGCGACTTGTTTATTATTCTGTACCGCGACAAATGCAGCCCGCATGGCGACTTCGGTTTTACCAAAACCAACATCACCACAGACCAAACGATCCATTGGTTTTGCCAGTTGCATGTCATGTAAAGTCGCTTCAATTGCATTGGCTTGGTCTAGGGTTTCTTCATAAGCAAAGCCACTGGCAAATTGCATATAAAGACTATGATCCAACTCAAAAGCAAAACCCGGTTTAGATTGACGACGTGCCTGAATATGCAGTAATTCTGCTGCCACATCGTGAATTTGTTCCAACGCTTTGCGTTTGGCTTTATTCCATGCATCTGTGCCTAATTTATGCAAAGGCGCAAGGTCTGGATCACCACCGCTATAACGGCTGATTAAATGCAAATTGGTAACAGGTACATACACTTTTGCAGCATCGGCATAATCAAGTTGTAAAAACTCATGCTCTTGCTCATCAATATTTAAAGTAATTAAACCTGCATAACGCCCTACGCCATAATCAATATGTACCACAGGTGCACCAATGCTTAACTCGGTCAAACTGCGAATTAAAAACTCTTCAGAAACTTCCTGCTGACGTTTACGACGGCGCTGCACCACACGATGTTCATACAACTGATTTTCTGAGATTACACTCAATTGATCTTGAATGACCAAGCCGCGATCTAAAGGTGCATTGGTAATCGCAATGGCTTGTAAAGACTGCTGAAATGCCTCAAAACTCTCCACTTGTGGAATTTCACCCAAAGCGGCACGCAACGCATCTTTTAAGGTTTCACGACGACCTGCACTTTCTGCCACCAATAAAACAGGATGATTGGCCGCATCAATATATTGCTTAACGGCATGAAAGGGTTGTTCTTGTTTAGGATCAACCGCCAAACGTGGTGGTACAAGTGTGCTTAAGTTCACTACACCTGCTTTTTGCTCAAAAGCTTCGGGCGATGCAATCACACGTCCAAATTGATTCAGTTGTTCTAATAATTGATTTGGTTGTAGGAATAATTGCTCAGGCGGCAAAATCGGCTGGTCGATGTTATGACGTCTGTCCTCATAACGATACAGCACATCTTTCCAAAATTGAGTTAAACAGTCATCCACCGCCTTATCTGTAATGACAATGCAATGCTTTGGTAAGTATGAAAGTAATGTATTTTGACCTTCAAGCTGTGCTTGAGTGAAGAATAACGGAAAATAAAACTCTAAACCAGGCGATGCAATGCCTTCTAACACATCTTGATACACAGGGTTCTTTTTCGGGTTTGCCGTTGGGAAACTTTCTGCATAGCGGTCACGGAAAATCGCACGACCTTCTTTTAATGGAAATTCTTTGGCGGGTAAAACCGTAAAATTCTGCAAACTTTGGGTGGTACGCTGCGTTTCTGGATCAAAAAACTTTAAGGTTTCAACTTCATCATCAAATAAATCAATACGGATGGGTGCTTCCTGTCCCGAAGCATAAATATCCATAATACTGCCACGCACAGCAAACTCACCATGATCATAGACTGTATCGACCAGATGATAGCCTGCTTGTACCAAACGCTGTTTTTGTTGTTCCAAAGCAAACTTTTGCCCAACACGAATATCGAAATGCTCGCCTAACACCCATGAGGTTGGTGCAACACGTTGTGCCAAAGTGGTTGCCGAAACCAACAATACACCTTGCTGCGGCATATTGGATAAAATCGCCAAACGCTCCGACACAATATCTTGATGCGGTGACAAGCGGTCATAAGGCAAAATTTCCCAATCGGGGAAAATAGTCGGTTTTACCCCGTAAAATTCTAATTCGCTTTCTAACTGCGCCAAATGTTGTTGATTGCGCGCGACAATCACAAATAAATGCTGATTCTGCTGACCAATTTCTTTAAATAATAATGCTGCGGCAGAACCTTGTAGATTACCAATCCAGCGTTTTTCGCCAGCTTTCAGTTGTGCGAAATTGAGTTGGGAAATTTCGTGTTGGAACATGTATATAGCTTTAGGGTCTAAACAACATGGGCTTATACTAGCACGATGAATTGACGGTTTTACGTAATTTTTTTCATCGACCATTACAGCGTATTTAATTGCAAAATTTTATAAAACAGCGAGCTTTAAAGTTTGATACACACGCCTCTTTACTTTTGATCGCGTAAAAACTGTTGATAATAATCATTCAATTTTTTCACAATCGCTTTAAATTCCAGTAAGTTTTCTTCGGTATTACCGAGCATTGTATTAAAACGCTGTTGCGCAATTTCCAGATCAATTTTTTCATTGATAATCATGGCTGTAGAATACAATTGTGCCAAATCATCAAACTGCTGCATACGGCGGTTGGATAAATAATTTAAACGCTCTGCCAAAATATCATTAAGCACAATACCATCGACCATATAGCCTTGTTCCGCATCCCATTGAATATTCTGTGCTTCTAAATAGGCAATTTCTTCGAGATTGGCTTTATTTTTAAACAACCCTGTAAGTTTGCTGAACATTTTGAACCTATAAATTGGCGAAATCAAAGTGAATGCTGCAGAGTTTAAATGCTTCACTAAAATAGATGCAACTGATCAGGGTGATTTATGCTCCCCTGATGTTATAAGTCAGTGTTTCAACCCCACTTTGCTTAGGCTATTTATAATGATGCATATTTTGCATCCTGCCAAATGCAAAAAAGCATCTTGAAGATGCTTTTATAACAATCAAAAAATGACTTAAAGCTTATTTGCCATAAGTTTGCTGTAAATACTTCACAATCTTAGCTGATTCAAAAAGCTGAGTCTGGGTATTTGGATCGATTAAAAATGGGACTTGAATATTATCACCCATAACTTTTAATACCTGCTCACGCTTACCACCTGCCAGTGGCACATATTTACCCGGTTTTAAACGTAATTTTGCCAAGCCTTGATCTTGCCAACGCTCTTTGGCTACATTATGAAATTTGAATGGCAACTCCAGTTCAGTCAATACACCACGTACTACACGTGTATAAGGACTTCCCTCAAAACCCCACAGTTCAATCAGTTGTTCAGGTGCAGCGCGCTCTACAATTTTCTGGTTAATCCACACACCACGTGCACCATTCAATAACGTGCCTGCAAGTGCAACATAAGGAATTTTAGGAAAATGCGCGTATTTTTTTGGCGTTTTTCCACTTTTGCCATAATGTTTGAATAAATGATGAATGATCTGCTGTGATTCATAGAGCTGATCACCTGTATTTTCATCAATTAAAAATGGAAACTGAGTTTTACCACCCAGTTGTTTCACCAAAGGTCGATATTTTGTGCCGCCTTTGGGGCATGGATAAACCTCATAATCCAAATTTAACAAGGTCATGACTTCGCGTACACGACGGCAAAATGGTGAACCTTCAAACTCATATAACTTTAAGGCTTTTTCGGGTTGCTTGGGAAATGCTGTCCCATTCACACCGCGCCCACCTTCGGTAAGCATAGATGCCATTGCCTGAATGACTTTAATTTGATGATGCACCATTTTGTTTTCCTTGTGATGTGCTCAGCAATTTGATGGCTGTGCCATCAAACCGCTTATAAATCGACCAATTTTTCCTTTGCCACAATAATACCGTTGTTATCGGCATAGACATAATCGCCCGAATTAAAAGTGACTTGTCCAAAATGCAAACTCACATCTACTTCACCCACGCCTTTGCGGTTACTTTTTTGTGGAATTGAAGCCAAAGCATGTACGCCTAAATCAAGTGCTGCAATTGCATCGACATCACGTACACAGCCGTAAATAATCACGCCATTCCAGTGATTTTTCACTGCAGATTCAGCAATCAAGTCCCCCATTAAGGCACAGCGCATAGATGCCCCACCATCTACCACCAAAACTTTGCCCGTGCCATCGGTTGCCAACAACTCTTTTACACGCGAGTTATCTTCAAAGCACTTTACAGTCACAATTTGACCGCCAAAAGTTTTACGTGCACCGTAACTTTTGAAAAATTTGCCATCCAAAGATGGAATCACCACTTGAAGGTCATGTTCTGGATGGTCATCTAATAAGTCACAAGTTACGAATGGTACTGTAGACACGTTGTTCCCCTTTTACTTGGTTTTTTGTATTTGTAAATTATCATAAATTTGGAATTTATGAATTTGCGATTGCGCTGCCTCGACCATAGTATGAGCCACTTGCGTAGCACTTACTGGCTTATATGTAAAATGATCGGGAATAAATCGTGATATTTTAAGATACAGCTTTTGTCCTAAATCTTCTAAACGCCGTTGTTCGTTGCGCTCACCCAATAATAAAGATGGACGCAAAATTGATACTTTGTCTAAATCCAAACTTTTAATATATTGTTCTAGCTCACCTTTGACACGATTATAAAATACGGCTGATTTGGCTTCTGCTCCCAAAGCACTGACCAATATGTAATGCGTACCCTTCGCCTGCAATAATTCGGCAAAATGTGCATTGATGGTATAGTCCACAGCATAAAATCCCTGCTTTGAGCCTACCTTTTTTAAGGTTGTGCCTAAACAACTGAATGCATGACTATAACCGCTCACATCTTCATCATTGAGCAATAAAAAGTCTTCGAGGAGTAACGTCTGGACTTTTTCTAAGCGATTTAATTCCGAGCAAGGTCTACGCAAAACAACGGTGATATTTTTACATTCAGGCAGCTGATTAAGCTGTTTGACCAATTGCTGCCCAACTAAACCATTCCCACCAATTACAATTGCATTTTGAATAGAATTTGTCATTTTTTAAACAATCTCTTAGGCTTAAAGCTAATCTACCTGTTTCTTTCTGATTTTTCTGCAGCTAAAATGTTGTCAAAGCATGTCAAGACTTGACTTAACTGTCTAGTTTCATCAAAATATGGCACTTGTTTACGGGCTGGTGATAATTCTTCTGATGTTGGTTTTCGGAAGTAATTGCAGCCCGCCCAGACCAATCTATTTCAAGGAGTGCACGAGTGGCAAACTCTGCTCAAGCTAGAAAACGTGCTCGTCAAAACGTTAAAGCACGTAAACACAACGCAAGCTTACGTTCTATGGTTCGTACTTATTTAAAACGCACAATCGCTGCTATTGCTGCAGGTGATTATGCGGTTGCTACTGAAGCTTACAAAAAAGCTGTTCCAGTAATTGACCGTATGGCTGATAAAGGCATCATCCATAAGAACAAAGCAGCTCGTCATAAGAGCCGTTTAAACGCTCAAGTTAAAGCTTTAGCTTCTAACTAAGTGTTAAACAAAAGAAGCCCGTTAAGGGCTTTTTTTGTGCCTGCTGTTTCGATAATTTATCAAATTAAGCAATCTTTAGTTTCTGCACGCCAATTACATCACTTCAAATACACCTGCCACCATAAAATAAAAAACACCTCCTGAACTGGTCAAAAGGTGTTTTAAATTAATGAAGATGAATAATTCAGACGAGGAATTATTTCAGCATCAGTCGTAAATTTTGTGGACTTAAATAAGCCAGTTGCAAACTGTTATTAGCCTTTAATTGCGTCCATTGCTGATTCGCACCACCTGTGCAACCATAACGAATTAAACGCGCGCGGTTTTCTTTTAGGTAGCCATGCTCTAAATCAAAACACTGACTCCCCTGACGAATCGTTCCCGAAGCTGTGTGCATTTCCCAGACCTGACTGTCTTTAGATGTACTGCAGCTTGCAAGTGAGACCACATTGCCGTTGTTAGTTAAGCACTGATCCATTTCTGCTTTGCTGTGAATACGCCCCAAACCATCATAAATCCACTGCTCAGTTGCATCGCCTGTACAGCCACTTGCTCCACTAATGTAAGCATTTTTCTGACCACTCGCCAAAGTTTCAACTTTCAAACAGTTATTTCTGTTTTTCATTAGTGTTGCTTCAGCCACAATATTTTCATTGCCTAAACCCAATCGCTCCACAAAATTGTGCAATGCTGTTTCCGCTTCAGGCTTAGTCTTTTCTAAATCGGCACGATAAACATTCATCCAGCGGTTTAAACGATAAATCGTATTTTGCTGTTGTTCATAACGCTGTAATTGTTGCTGTGCAGTTGCACTTAGCTCTTGACGATAATCTGCATAAGAATCATACAATAGTTGTGCAGCAGGTTTTAAAGCCACCACAGCTTGACTGGCTTGCGCTTCCAACTGCTTCTGAAAATCAGGCATTTCAACTTTTCTTAAAGCTTCATAGCCATGTGTACGACCAATTTTTACCGCAGGTTGAATACTATCGCTATATTGCGGAATATTCAGTGTCGATAATAACTTCTCGGCATGATTGGCTTTTTTACAGTATAAATTCACCTGTTTTGGCTGCTCAGCAAGTGCTAAATTGACATGCAGTTTATTGGCATTGCTGGTCATACGGTTAGGTGCCAATGCCACGTTCTGATTACGATTGGCATATTGAACATCTAACCAACATGCGGCATTTTCAGCAGCACGATTTGCCGCAGGTAAATTATAAACATTACCCCAGTTACTGCGTGCAGCAGGATACAACACACCTTGCTGAGTTTCAGGATCATATCCGCCAATAATAGTAATTACAGGCACACCAAATAAGCGCGGTTTTAAATAATATCCATCGGCACTGTTGTACCAAACCTGATTGGAGCTTGGTACTTTTGGATAAACCACTTCCATTTGGCGTGTGTCTTTATTCCAAATTTTATAACCACTTGGTGAGCTTTCATCCCAAACATGTCGCGCCCCAAAGTGGGGGTTGAATCCGAATATGGGTACTGTAACCCGTGTAATGGGTATAACGCGAAATGCTACTGTTGATTGCACCACCTGACATCGCATCCCAACCATAAGCATATTGTTTCAGGAAGTTAGGCACACCATTTTTGCCATCACCCAAGTTTCGAGTATGCTACGCCAAGTTGCCACGCATTTTATTACGATACGCAATATAGCCCCAACCGCTGTCTGCATGGTGTGCAGCCCAGAACATATTTTCACCTTGTGAACCCAGATAATGCCCAAGACCATAATGATGCCCAATTTCATGGCTAAACTCGTTGCCCACAGAATCATACAGGGTCAACATACCATTACCGCCACTTAAACCATGAGTTTGATCACCATTTGTATATTTACCTCGTGCATGATGGGCAATTACAGTTTGTGTAAGTTGTGGCTGTTGCTGACTTTGCATAGAGGCACTGGTCACACCCCAGTTGGCTAAGTTAATTCCCACACTAAAGGTCGATTTTGCAGTATTTTCCCGCATGTCCCCCGAATAGACACCACCTTCACCCGCACTTTGGGTATCGTAAATCGTGCCGTTGGCGACCATCACTCGATCTAGCTGAATGTCATCATATTTTGCCACGGTCATTTGTGCCGCAGGAATGGTTTGGAAATAATCGGTACCCGCTTTTTCAGGCTCTAATAACATATAATGCCCGCCCGATTTCGGTGGTGCAGTTAGTAGACCGATACGAATATTATTGAGTACCAATTCACCCGGTGCGGCAAAATCAATTTTTTCTGCTTCGAGTGCACCAGTACGGTTTTTAGAATCGACCAAACGCAGCTTTAAACCGGGACGTACTTCATCCCAATTTAATTTAGCCGACCACGCACGCTTACTATACAACACCTCAGCACGACCATCTTGATTGCTCTGGTCTGAAGCAGGAATCTGGGTTGGATCAAGTAAAGCAACACGACGTAACAAGCGTTCATTTTGATACACTTCAAGCTGCAAAGTGTCGATATTGTCCATGCCCTGATTTGGTGTAACCAATAATAATGCTTCTTTTTCTGCGGTCAAACGTGGCATTTTTTTCGCCTCGTTACCATTCGGATCAACCACATGCCCTTGAGCAAATTGAATCATTGCCTGAAAATCACCTTCTAAATCATTACGCACTTCACGTGATTCAGAATTGGCGTTGTAATCATAAAACCCAAGTGCCGATTGATTGATGACATCTTGTGTAGGTTCAGGGTAAGGATTAGCCACATTACCCACAGGTGGTTGCTGAGGAGTTTCCAATGGTGTTGGATTTTCTTGATTTGAATTCCCAGCGGCCTCCCCATCGCCACCACCACCACATGCAGCAAGCATGGATGATAATATACATACACTTAATAGACTAAGCGAAAACCGAGTCACACTTTTCATTATTTATTCCACCCCAATGTCAATTTATGACAAAAAATATAAAAATAAACACATATTTTTCAATGGCTTGTATTTTTATATTAAATAGATGTATAAAATTATGCAATTCTCAAGTTTCATATCGCTTTATATTTTCAACACAATTTTATTAATTTTTCTTTATAAAAATCAGCGAATTTTTAAAGCAGCACACAGATTGATAGACAATATTTGATCGAGTTTGCGCTCACAACTGCATAAAATGAAGGAAAAAAAGAGAATAAAATTTGAATTATTTTTTTTAATTTCTGACAGACGGTATTCTATCGTACTGAATGGATAGCACTAGAATATGCGTTCAATTTTCTGCTTAAACTTTCTGACGAAATTGCGAGATATCTAAAGTGTGAATCTGACCGCGCCAAATCCATTTTAGCTTGGATTCTAAAAACTCATCACCTTCAAACCAAACGAATAAACCTTCCATCATGTCTGGCCAATCGGCTTGCGTGACTTCATTACGTCCAGAAATCACCGCGATAATTGCAGCTAAAATCGTATCATGACTCACAGCCAAACTCAGTCCGTATTGGTTGGTTGGATGGGTGTTATAAATCAGCTCAAGGACATCCACGACACCATGAATCGGATGTTTCATGCCGGGCAAGGCATTATTCACAAAACTATTAATAAAGCCTAAAGCACCCTGTTTCTGAAAATATGGGCCTGCCTGTTTGATATCAAGTACAAAGCTTCCTGGTTCCACCAATAAACCTTGTTCTATAATTTCAATGTGATGGGTATTGGGTTCGAGGGTAATGCCATCTGCCCCACGAATCATTAAAGCAGCCGTATCGACACAACGCTGAATAGGACTTGAAATACAGTGTTGAATCACCCGATCTGTATTTCCAACCAAGTAGCCTCCCCATGCTTCGGCTAAATCGCGACCTTGTTCGGTCAATTGTAAATTATAGCCAGCCAAACCCTGACCAACGACAATTTCACGAATAGAATGACGGGTAAACAAAGTCACAGGCGTCTGAGCATCAGGCAATAAATCAATTGCTTTAAGCATACTTGCAGGGAGTAGTTCTAATGCCATGATCTAGCCAAAATTTTAACTTGGTTGCTTGACACTATACCATGTTCAGCACTTTGCTCAATCTGACTTCGCCATAAGTCCAAGTGCTTGTAAGGCGATCTGTTTCATCTGCGTATTTTTATAGGCGATAAAACCACCATTTAACAATGTATCGCGCTGATTATATAAAAATGCCCGCCCCTGAAAATCGACCAATCCACCACCTATTCGTTCCAATAAACATTGTCCTGCACTGGTGTCCCACTCAGAAGTCGGATGAAAACGTGGGTAAATATCGACACGATCTTCCAAAATCATGCAGAATTTATAAGCACTACCTGCTTTTAGTTCCTCAAAATCGATCAACTGCGCCAAGCTTTTTAAATAGTCTGCATAGTGTGATTTTTTTTGACTACTGTGGCTTAATCCAATTTTTAGAACTGAAGATGTTACCGTGGGTTCAGACTGATAGAGATACCATTGCTGAGTTAAAATATGATATTTCAATGGCATACCCTGTTCAGGACAAAAATAAATAGTTTGCTCGCCTGGTACTGCAAGTACTGCAAAAGTTGTTTGCACACCACAAATTAAACTTAAATTAATGGTAAATTCAGGACGTTGATGTAAAAACTCTTTCGTGCCATCTAAAGGATCAAGCAACCAAAATTGCTGCCATTGCTGACGTTGGTCTTGCTCACCTTCTTCGGACAACACAGGTAAATTGGAGATTTTTGCCAAAGCCTGCATTAAATAATAATTGACTCGATAATCGGCTTGCGTAACAGGAGAATCATCGGTTTTCTTTTCTACATCAAAAGCAGCACCTGAACAATAATCTTGAAATTCCTGATTTAAAATTTCACACGCCTGCTGCACGATTGGCAATAACTGTAAAATTAAAGTATGCGTTGGCGCCTTTGTTTTTATAAACATAACTATCCTTTTTAGACTGTATCCAAAGGTCTAATTTTTCATTACTTTCATAAAAACATTGTAATAAAATTTACGGCTGATGCGTAGATAAAATTTAGTGGCTAGATATGCTAAATCAAGACTTTATGTGTCAAGGCAATTCATTTTTACTTGAGTTTTTTATTTATTGAGTGCTTAGTTAATTAATCTTTAAATGGATTGGATAATCTTTTTTTAAACATCGATAAAGTGAGTGCACCACTAACCAATAATAAAATACCCACAATCACCAAATAAGTTTCACCACCAAAAAAACCAATAATAATTGCAGCAATACCCAATAAACCCAAAATAGTGGTAATGGCAATTCCTAAAATAGACATCACAATTCCTTTTAAATTTATTTAATCATGAAAAATTGTCAATATTCTAAGGTATCGTTCTGTCATATTCATGCCTCTTTTGATAGTTAAAGCGTAACATTTGAGCGCACCTTGCCACATTTATACACAGAACTTATACTGAAATAGACTAAACACGACCTATTACATTTCACTGAGTTTGCTGAATAGCTTAAGTGCAGATTATGACAACTTGATGCATTTTATTTAAAAAGATTCTTTCTTAAATCATTTTTGAATCACTGCAAAGGAAATTCCCTTTCCTTTTAGGAGACTTGCGGAGCATGCTCCTCAGGGAGAGGTTTTTTATAAGAATCCCATCATCCACTTGCGGAATATACTCCTCATCCTGAGCAATACATGGCGTAAAAGAAGGGACTTTCAATACTAATTTTACTGATCATTTATGATCAAATTTCGACTTATAAAAGGATTCTAATTCAGGTTGAACCATTCATAGAATTAAGGTATAAAAAAGCCCGATCTGCATCAATCGGGCCAGATTTAAAGGTACACAAATTTGTATACATAATCAAAATCACTAGAATTTTAAATCAAAAAAATAATCAATCCTTTTCTAGAAAAGTTAACTCTCCCTCATCTGAGGTGATTTTAATTTTGACTTTACGATAACTACGTTTATCTGGGTTTAATGCCGACTCTGAAACATGATGGGCGAATTTTTCATCGCCCATTAAATGCGCAAATAATTTATAGCCGATACGCATTTTCTTAATTTTTTTCTTCTTTTTCTCAAACTCATCGAGTTGTTTATCTAAGTGTTTTAAATCTAAATACTGTTGTTCAGCCATTACTAGCTCCCTAATTTAAAAAATTTACCATTCAATTTCTATGCTTGTACAGACAAACAAATACAGAAATATGTCAAAAAAATTGTTTTTGTGAACGCTACAGTTACTTTTTACAACTGCCCCATCTCACCTAATTTATATGCAACGCATGTACAGTGCTTATTTATTTAGCCTAGCACAATTTGGCGAATAATCAGACAGCATTTTGAGTTATGCCTCAAGCATGTTTAAATGAGCCAGTTTTATTTGCCTTTTGGCAATTGCTTTATGGTTTAGGATGTCTAAATGCACAAAAATATCATCATGTTTGACATGGACGGAACGCTGTTAGATCTCGCTTATGATGATTTTATTTGGAATGAACAACTGCCTATTCGCTATGCAGAATTACACGCCTGTTCTTTAGAGCGCAGCAAAGAAATTTTATACGATTTTTATCAAGCGCATAGCCACACCTTAGAGTGGTATTCCTCACGTTTTTGGACGGCTAAAGTGGGTGTAGATATGCTTGCGATGCAACTTGAATATAAAGATCAAGTCACGTTGCGTCCACAAGCTATCGAGTTACTGGAATATTTAAAAAATAATGGCTATCACATTTGGCTCACCACCAATGCCGATTGTGCAGGTTTAGACTTTAAATTAGCACATACAGGTTTAGCAAAGTATTTTGAAGTGATTGTTAGTTCTGAAAGTATTGGTTATGCCAAAGAGCGCGTTGAATTTTGGCAAACATTGCAACAACAACATGCATTTAATCCTGAAGATTGCTATTTTATAGATGACACCGAAAAGGTGCTTAATGGTGCTAAAGCCTTTGGGATTGGACACTTATATAGTATTGCCCAGCCATCCTCAGCAAAACCTACGCGTCAGACTTGTAATTACCCTATGTTGCACCAATTAACAGATTTAATTCCTGTCTTAGAACAATTTGAGGACACTCAAAAATATGCCTAAAACTTCGTCCCACGAAGCCATTGAAACGATCCGAATTGATAAATGGCTATGGGCTGCACGTTTTTTCAAGACCCGCTCTATTGCAAAAGCTGCCATTGAAGGCGGCAAAGTACATCACAATGGCGAGCGCGTTAAAGTTTCCAAAGAAATTCGTGTGGGAACTGAGCTGACCATTCAACAAGGTTTTGATAAGAAAACCGTATTGGTCAAGGCATTATCCGGCGTACGCGGCCCTGCCCCTGTCGCTCAGCAACTTTATGAAGAAACTGAAGTGAGTATTGCACGCAGGGAATTGATTGCGACCCAAAGAAAGTTGCATAATCTAGCACGACCTGATCATCGACCAAGTAAAAAAGACCGTCGTGACATCAGCAAATTTAAACAAGAGAATGATCAGCAATTTGACCAATTTTGGTCATATAATGATGATTAAATAGAGCGTCACAGGCTGTCGCACAGCCCGTGATATAAATAGAACTACAGGACAAATTCTGTCACTATATTGCATGTGGAAAAGATTTAAGTAAATGCATCCACTTGAGTATATTGTTTCGTGACATCGTATTGAGGTTGTAAGATGGATGAGAATAAAAGCAAGGCGTTAAACGCTGCGTTAAGCCAGATTGAAAAACAATTTGGTAAGAACACAGTCATGCGTCTTGGTGACAACACTGTGCAAGCGGTAGAAGCCGTATCTACAGGCTCATTGACCCTAGATATTGCATTGGGTATTGGTGGCTTACCTAAAGGTCGTATCATTGAAATTTACGGCCCTGAATCATCAGGTAAAACGACTATGACCTTGCAAGCCATTGCAGAATGTCAAAAAGCTGGTGGAACTTGTGCCTTTATTGATGCCGAACACGCGCTTGATCCTCAATATGCACGTAAACTTGGTGTAGATATTGACAATCTTTTAGTATCGCAACCAGACAACGGTGAACAAGCTCTTGAAATTGCCGATATGTTGGTACGCTCTGGCGCAATCGACATGATTGTGGTCGACTCCGTAGCTGCCTTAACCCCTCGTGCCGAAATTGAAGGCGAAATGGGTGACTCACACATGGGCTTACAAGCACGCTTAATGAGCCAAGCCTTGCGTAAAATCACAGGTAATGCCAAACGCTCGAACTGTATGGTGATCTTCATTAACCAAATTCGTATGAAAATTGGTGTAATGTTTGGTAGCCCAGAAACCACAACTGGTGGTAACGCATTGAAGTTCTATGCTTCTGTTCGTTTAGATATTCGCCGTGTAGGTCAAGTGAAAGAAGGTGACGAGATTATTGGTTCTGAAACCAAAGTCAAAGTTGTGAAAAACAAAATGGCACCTCCATTTAAAGAAGCATTGTTCCAAATTCTTTACGGTAAAGGTGTTAACCATTTGGGCGAGCTGGTCGATTTAGCTGTTCAACAAAATATCGTGCAAAAAGCTGGTGCTTGGTATTCTTATCAAGGCGATAAAATTGGTCAAGGTAAAAACAACACCATTCGCCATCTTGAAGAACATCCAGAGCTTGCTAAAGGCATCGAAGCGATTATTCGTGAACAACTACTCACGACAGGTCAAGCTGCACCTGTAGAAGATAAAGACGAAGAAGAATTCGACTTACTTGATGTTTAAAGCATGCGCTAATATGAACACAACAAACTGAATTAAATAGAACGCTCTACGGAGCGTTTTATTGTATATGGAAGCATTACCATGCCTGAAGACAAATTCCCCAAACTGATTGATTACGCTGCGCTAAAACAACAATTTGGCGAAGATGAGCAATCATGTAGCCGAACTGAGCAGATATATTCCGAAACAACGTCTGCCCTGCATTTTGCCTCAAATTCTGCGCCTAACATTAATAAACAATACCCTGCTCATACGGAAGCCATTGATGATCAAGAACACAATCACAATGAAGACCAAGACGAACAGCAAAACAAACGCCCAGGACTAACAGGTTCTCGTCTACGCAGCTACGCCTTTGCTCTCTTAACGCGTAAAGAATATTCTAAAAATGACTTAATTGAAAAACTGGCTTTATATACAGAAAACCGTGATGAAGTGATTGAGTTAGTCAATGAATTGGCACGTGAAAATTATCAGAGTGATCAACGCCTAGCAGAAATGTTACTGGCTAGCCAAAAGCGGCAAGGTAAAGGGCCAAATCGTATTAAAATGGCTCTTAAAAACAAAAAAGTGGATAGCAGTTTAATTTCAGAAGAACTTAAAGAAACTGATTGGGCAGAACAAGCCTATCAACTGAAAGTGAAAAAATTCGGCACAGAAGTCGCAAACGAGCCAAAACTTAAAGCCAAACAAATTCGTTTTTTACAGTATCGGGGCTTTGATATGGATGCGATTATGAAAGCAATTCGTAGGAAAGAGCAGGATTTTTAAAATAGTGGATATAAGATCAAAATAAGTAGAAGATAAATAGAATTATTATTTCAAAACTGGTGGCAACCCTACCAGCAAGCCTTCGGCACATCATAGTTCCACTACCGCTGCTACCTTCCGGTCCTGACGGGGTTCGTAGAGTACAATTGCGAAGTAACCAGCAGGGCTACCATTGCAAAAACAGAGTATAGAGATTTTTAACAAACTTGCAAGCGTTGTTCTGTATTTCCTTTTATAATGCTATCCAATTGATTATTTTAAAAACAATTGAAGACATTTATAGAATAACGTCATTTAAAATTTAGTCTAACTAACCCATCATAAAATTATTTCGAGATTTAAATCCTAGATTTACCCATATTGCGCTGAGATTGATGATAAGTTTGTAAAAGCTTATTGCAATTCCACGCGTGGACGTTTTAAATGTGGAAAATGACCAAATCAACAGGTTGAGTCCAATATGCTTACAAGGACTCACCTACACAAGATTAAGATGGATGTTCAATTATGCTAAAAAAGCATGCACTTTGTGCTCTTGCCCTACTGTGCTCAACGCCTATATTTGCCAATATTCCAATTGAAAGCCACAATCTCAGCCAAAGCAGTGCTAGGTATGCCAATAGCCCTGCGATTGCAACGAGTAATATGGCAACTGCCAATGTACCCACCAATATCAATTGGCAGTTGATGCAAAAAAACCAGCAACTTGAAAATGACATCCGCCAGTTACGTGGCAAAATTGAAGAACAAGACAATGAAATTGCGCAGCTCAAACATGAATTGCAAAATCGCTATACCGATTTAGATCAACGTCTAGAACTGCTCCAACAAAAAATAGACCCTGAATCTGCTCCTGCCGCTGAGGAGGATAACCAAAAAGATACTGCACCCAGCGCCAGCAACAACCAGTTAAACAACAATGCCACGCAATCTGTGCAAAATACAACGCATGTGAGTCCAACAGCTCAAGGTTTAAATACCAATATTGAGCTGGAAAAAGCAGCCTATACTGTTGCATTGGATGCCTATAAACAAGGTGGTGCCAAAAAAGCGATTGCACCTATGCAAAACTTTATTAAAAACCACCCAAACAGTGTGTATATCAGCAATGCGTATTTTTGGTTAGCTGAATTTAATTTAGCAATTGAGCCAACCAATTACACCGAAGCCAAAAAGAATTTTGAAATTGTAGCAACAAAGTATCCCCAATCTGCAAAAGCATCAAGTGCCTTATATCGCTTATATAGCATAGCGCAAGATGTAGATCACAAACCTACTTTAGCAGCGCAATACAAAAGTAAAATTCTGAGCCAATATCCAAAGTCTGAAGAAGCAAGATTTTTAAAATAAGCCAATAAAAAAAGACATCCGAGGATGTCTTTTAATATTCTGAAGCTTGCCGTATTCGGTAAACTCAAACCTTAACGCACAATACCACGTTCAGATTGTTCTAAAGAATCAATTAAACGCTGCGCTTCTGCCACATTTGGCAAAATATCACTGCGAATTTGCTGAATGGCTTGCTCAGTGGTTAATCCAGATTTGTAAATGAGTTTAAAGGCTTCACGAAGACCTTGAATCACATCCTTCGACCAGCCTTTACGACGCATTCCTTCCACATTCATTGCAAATGCATGTGCAGGATTACCAGAAACCATGACATACGCAGGCACATCTTTAAGAATAAGCGATGCACCACCAATCATGCTATAAGAGTCAATTTTACAGAATTGGTGAATACCAGAGTTTCCACCGACAACCACATAATCCCCAACATGCACATGACCTGCCACACCCACGTTATTGGCAAAAATATTGTGATCACCCACCATACAGTCATGTGCGATATGTGTATTGACCATAAGTAAGTTGTGACTACCAATTTTGGTCAGGCTATTGTCTTGCACCGTACCACGATGCAAACTGCAGTGTTCACGAATTTTGTTGTGATCACCAATTTCTAGCCAAGTTTCCTCACCTGCATATTTTAAGTCCTGACAGACCTCACCTACGCTGGCGAACTGGAAAATTTCATTGTGCTGACCAATACGGGTGTAACCACCAATCACCACATGCGAATGAAGTTTTGTACCCTCACCAATCGTTACATTTGGGCCAATAATACAGTATGGACCAATCGTGACATCTGAAGCGATTACTGCAGATGAGTCAATAATAGCGGTTGGGTGAATGAGTGGGTTATTGCTCATGCTTGCTCTGTTTTCTGATGCGAAACCATAATTTCCGCGGTTGCTGCGACGACGCCATCAACGGTGGCGATACAATTATATTTGTAAATGCCTCGTTTTTGCATAACTAATTCAGATTTTAATACAAGTTGATCGCCTGCAACGACTTGTTTTTTAAATCGAACTTTTTCTGCGCCTGCAAAAAGGAACAAAGAACCTGCGCTCGGTTTCTCATTATTCATGATAAAACCTAAAATGCCCGACACTTGTGCCATCGCTTCAACGATTAAAACACCTGGCATGATCGGATAATTCGGGAAGTGTCCTTGCAAGAATTCTTCATTGATAGATACGTTTTTATAACCCACGATACCGTTATCAGTGACTTCTACAATGCGGTCTACCAATAAAAACGGATAGCGATGGGGTAAATATTCACGAATGGTTTGAATGTGCATTGGCAATTCAGGTTTAGTGAAGGTGCTAGAATTCGACTCAGTCATCATAATTATTTACGCAATTTAAAAGTTGATTCAAGGGACTCAATTTGAGATTGCATATCATCAAGTCTTTTCACCAATTGGGTCAATGGCACATCTGCTAATTGTCTGAGGCGCACAACAGTACGTTTCCACTTTTGATTTTCAAACAAGCCTATACCTGACGAATATTTTCCTGATTCAGAAATATTATTTGTGACCATTGACATTCCTGTCAAAGTCACATTATCAGCAATATTTAAGTGCCCTGAAATTGCACTTCCACCACCAATGATACAGTTTTTGCCAATTGTCACACTTCCAGCCACGGCAGTTTTTGCTGCAATGGCCGTATGAGCACCTAATTTGACGTTATGTGCGATTTGCACAAGGTTATCAATAATGACACCATCTTCCAAAATTGTATCATTTAGTGCACCGCGATCTACGCTGCAATTCGAGCCAATACGAACGTCATTGCCAATAATCACCGAACCCAACTGTGCAATACGATGCCATTTGCCTTGATAAGGTGCAAAGCCAAAGCCTTCACTGCCAATTACAGTATTGGCGTGTATGCGCACACGATGTCCAAGCTTGGCTGCGCCTGTCAAAGTCACGTGTGAATCAATAAAACACTGTTGACCAATTTCGACAAAGTCATCAATTTTACAGTGCGATTGCACAATCGTATTGTCACCCACCACACAATTTTCACCAATTACGACGTAATGACCAATATAGGCACTATCGGCGATGATGGCTGATGGATGGATTTGGGCTGTGCTTTCTATACCACGTTGCGTATGCTTGCGCTCAAATACATGAGTCAAAATTGCAAAAGCCAGATATGGATTATCGACCACAATAAAGTTGTGATGATTGTCTAACTCGGCTTGTAGTGAAGCGGTCACAATTAAAGCTCCCGCTTGGGAGCTACGTGCTTGCGCTAAATATTTATCGCCATTCACGAATGCAAGTTGATGCGCCTGAGCAGACTCAAGGCTTGCCAAACCTTGCAAACGTAAATCGGCTTGTCCAATGTATTGACCTTGAACTAAACCAGCAATTTCTTCTAAGCGATAATGTTGGGAACTCATTGATTATTTAAGTGCGTTGACCTTTTGGATCATTTTATCAGTTAAATCATACTTCGGGTCATAGGCAAGTGCCGAGTTTTTATTCAAAACTACATCTAAACCATTTTCTTTACGCAATTGTTCAGCAACTTGCTTTAAACGAGTTTCAAAACCATCGTTAATTTTGTACAATTCTGACTGAACACGGGTTTGTACCACTTGTTGCAAGCCATTAAATTCTTTCAATTTCGCTTGAAACTGTGTATTCATTTTTTGCTTTTCAGCGTCTGATAAATTCGTAGTCTGTTGCGCGCGTTGCTGCATGGTTTCTAACTCTTTAGTCAGTTGCTCAAGCTTAGTGGTTTGTGGTTTGACAGACTGTTGCAAAGCCAGATTTTGCTGTTTGAGATAACTGCTATTTTCGACAACACGCTCTAAACTTACTACACCATAGCCTGCAGCATGTGTCACTGTAGCCAGTGTAGATAAACCAAACAATGCCAAACTCAATATTGTTTTTTTCATATGCTACATCCTGTGTTTAAACGATCCAACACGGGTCGTACTTAGAAAGTACGACCAATTTCGAATTGGATATTTTTAGTGTCATCGCCATCTTTATCATTCAACGGATACGCATAGCTGAGTGACAATGGGCCAATCATGGTAATCCAAGTAAAGCCTACACCCACGCTATAACGCATTTCACCGAAGTCGAAGCCGTAATTGTCTTTACAGTACTTTCTTAAGTCAGCAGATGAAGAAATATCGCACTGAGTATCAAAGACTTGTGCGCCTTCTGCAAAAATCACTGGACGAACTTGACGTGTCCAATCCCCTTTAAATGGCACTGGTAACGCCAATTCTGTACCGAATTGGACTAAAGCATTACCGCCCACTTCTTCCAAATCGTAATTTTCCAATGAATTATGTTCTGCATAAACACTGTCATATTTAGGCCCAAGCGTGCTGTTGTCATAACCACGCACCGAACCATAACCACCCGCATAGAAGTTTTTATAGAACGGCAAATCATTACCAAAACCTAACTTACCATAGCCACGTAAGACAAAATCCTTGCCTAAAGGGAAATAAGCCTGTGCATCATAAGTCACTTTTTGGAATTCTACATCACTACCAGGCAAAGCAATTTCAGCATTAACACGATGCGACATACCATTGGTTGGGAAAATTGGACGGTTTAAGGTGTTATACGACCATCCCAAGTTTAGATTGTAAGTTAAATAATCACCAGAAAAACGATCAGCTTTAAGTTCTGTTGTACAAGGATCATTATTATCTACACAATAATTTGATGAACCAATTTCTTTACCACCATTTTCCAATAAATAGTCACGAATATACGTTGAAACTCGATTACCCGTTGTAACTTCAGTCTGGTCAATGTTTAAACCTGCACTAATGCTTTGGTTTTCATCAATTGGGTAACCAAAGTTAATTCCACCACCGAAACTATCAGTCACATAATTGTTTACGTTATAATTATCATCTAACTTGGTTTTACGGTAGTACATGTTGTAACCACGACGCACACCATCAATCGTGAAGTATGGATCAGTCACACTCAAGTTATAATAGTCTTGGGTTTCAGAACGTGATAAATCAATCGAAACTGCGTTACCTGTACCCAAAAAGTTGGTTTGGCTTAAACCTGCTTGGAATGTCACACCACCGCTTTGCGAGAAACCTACCGCCAAAGTACTGGTACCTGAGTGCTGTTCTTCTACATTAACATTTAAGTCAATTTGGTCAGGCACGTTGGGAATACGCACAGGCTTAACATCAACAGTTTTAAAGAAACCTGTACGTTCTAAACGGACTTTAGATAAGCCGATTTTTTCATTACTTGCCAATGCGCCTTCCATTTGACGCATTTCTCGGCGAAGCACTTCATCGGCAGTTTTACTGTTACCAGCGAAGTTAATACGACGCACTGTAACTTGCTGACCTGGGTTAATGTAGTAGTTTAAATCGACCAGTTTCGTTTCTTTGTCAATTTGAGGCACAATATTCACTTCGGCATAGTAATATCCTGCATTGCCATATTTACGTAGCAACAATTGTTTCACCGCATTCACTTTTTCTTGTGAATAGGTTTCACCATCTTTATAAATTTGCAGTGCGGTCAGTTCTTCTGGTTTGTACAAAGCATCGCCCAAGAACTTGCTTTTGCCAAACTTGAATTGCTCGCCTTCATCCACCGAAACTTCAACAAAAATATGCTTTTTGTCTTCGCTCAAGTTCAAGCTAGAGTTAGTGATATTGAAGTTGATATAACCTTTATTAAGATATAACGCACGTAATGCTTCCAAGCTTGCTGCCATTTTTTCGCGTGCATAGCGGTCATTACGGGTAACAATCGAACTCCAGCTACTTTCTTTAACTGCAAACGCCTGCTTAATGTCGCTTTCTTTAAATACCGTATTACCAATGATGTTGATATCTACCACTTTGGCAGCTTTGCCTTCAACAAACTCTACAGTTAAATCTACACGGTTATTTGGACGTGCTGTGGTAATGACACGTACATCCGCATCATAACGACCTTGCTGCATATACTGCTGTTCAAGTTCAGATTCTAAAGTTTGTAGTGCTGACTTTTTCAGTACTTCACCTTCAGCCACACCCATTTTCTTTAAACCATCTTCCAACGCTTCTTTTGGAATCAGTTTATTGCCTTTAAATTCAACCTTAGAAATGATTGGGCGCTCAACCACTTTAAACACTAAAGTGTCGGCTTCACGACTGGCCTGAATGTCATCAAACAAACCTGTGGCATAGAGTGAACGAATCGCATTGGCCAACACTGCTTCATTGACACGATCACCACTATTCACTGGAATCATTCCATAGACATTGGCTGGCGTTAAACGAACAAGACCATCTATTTTTATATCTCGCGCAATAAATTCATCTGCTGCATATACTTGTTGTGTTGCCGCCATTGCACTAACCAGTGCCAAGGGCATAAATAAATGTGTGTGCTGCATGCCAGTCTTTTCCAGTGTTAAATTTATTTCGTATCTACGTTGTTATAAACGCATAATGTCATTAAATAATGCAAGGAGCATCATACTTCCAAGCAGTACCATACCAATTTTTAAACCAACTAATTGTATTTGTTCAGAAACAGGTTTTCCACGAATCAGCTCGATAAAATAATAAACTAAATGCCCGCCATCCAACATTGGAATTGGCAATAAATTTAGAATTCCTAAGCTTACGCTCATAAGTGCCATAAAGGAAATAAAAGTTTGCCACCCCATTTCCGCACTTTGCCCTGCGACTTTGGCAATAGTAATTGGGCCTGATAAATTATCTAAACCAATTAAACCACGTACCATTTTGACAATAGAATTCAGAATCATGCTAGACAGCTGACCTGTTTTATCTACCGCCATAAATAAAGCTTCACTCGGGCTGTATTGAATGGTTTGCTTAAAATCTTCTGGAATGACAATTTTTCCAGGATCACTTTGCACACCCAATACACCCGAAACATTGCCCATATTGTCACGTTTGCCTTGCGGCATCACTTCCAGTTGCTGTACTTGATTGTTACGCAGCACATCTACTTTCAGTAATTTTTCTGGCGATGCTTGAACAACTTGTACCACATCGTACCAGTCATTCATTTTGACGCCATCAATCGCAATAATTTGATCGCCGACTTGCATACCTTGACGAATGGCCGCACCATCTTCACTTAACTTACTGACAATTGCAGGAATTTGTGGGCGATACGGTGTAAAACCCAAGATATCTAAAGGTGATTGGGATTGATCATTTAAGAAATTTTGAATGGGTAAGCTAAATGTTTTGATTTCACCTGCGCGTTCCGCCTGTACCTGGATCTTGCCTGTTTCACCTACACGATCTACCAAGGCAAAGTTCAGCTTTTCCCATGTCGTCACAGGCGTACCATCAATGGCGGTAATCTTATCACCTACTTGCATTTGCGCTGCCGCCGCAGGTGTATCTGCCAGTACCTTACCCACACGGGTATTCAACTGTTCTTGAGAGGGTAAAAATAATAGCCAGAACAATAATATGGCAAAAATCAGGTTGATTAACGGACCTGCTGCCACAATCGCAATACGTTTCCACGGATGCTGACGATTAAAGGCATAAGGTAGGTCTGCTTCTGCAACGTTTTCTTCGCGTTCATCAAGCATTTTGACATAGCCACCCAAAGGCAGTGCCGAAAGCTGATATTGAATCCCCGATTTTTTAGACGTCCATTTTAAAATGGTTGGCCCAAAGCCTATGGAATACACCAAAACTTTGACACCTAATTTACGTGCAACAAAGTAGTGCCCAAACTCATGAATTGCAATTAAAGGTCCTAGCAAAAGAATCGCTGCAACCACAATAAATAAGGCACTCATGCTTTAGCTTCCTTTATTCAACACAAAATACTGTGCAATAGCACGAGCATTTTGGTCTGCCTGCAAAATCAGTTCAATGCTTTCTGCGGCTGAATTTTGTATTTGGTTCAAGGTATGCTCAACCACTGTCGCAATTTCAGTAAAACGAATTTTTTGCTGCAAGAATGCTGCAACTGCAATTTCATTTGCTGCATTTAAAATAGCAGGCGCCAGACCACCTTCTTGCATGGCTTGACGTGCCAGACTTAACGCAGGAAAACGTGTGGTATCGGGTGCTTGAAAATCAAGCTGATGATTGACAAACAAATCTAAAGGCGGAACATGCGTTTGGATACGCTGCGGCCATGCCAAAGCATGCGCAATTGGCGTACACATATCAGGATTACCCATTTGTGCCAAAGTTGAACCATCCACATATTGAACCATGGAATGAATAATACTCTGTGGATGAACCACAACTGTAACAAAGTGTTCTGAAATTGCAAAAAGATGACACGCTTCGATTAATTCCAAACCTTTGTTCATTAAGGTTGCAGAATCTACCGAAATTTTTTGTCCCATAGACCAATTTGGATGTTTGCAGGCTTGTGCAGGGGTAACGTGTTGCAGTTCTTCTAGGCTATGATTTAAAAATGGGCCGCCCGAAGCAGTCAGTAAAATTTGTGATACACCTAGCTGAGGTTGTCCATTTCTTTCGGTTTGTAAATAATGTTCAGGCAAACATTGAAAAATCGCGTTATGTTCAGAATCTACAGGCAATAACAAAGCACCATGTTCACGTGCCGCCTGCATCATGATGTCGCCCGACATCACCAAGGCTTCTTTATTGGCCAATAACACGCGCTTACCCGCTTTAACCGCAGCCAGTGTAGGTAATAAACCTGCCGCACCGACAATGGCTGCCATCACCACATCCACTTCAGGATGTTCGGCAACTGCGATTAAACCCGCCTCATCGCTTAAAATTTCAATCCCTGAAATGTGTTGCTGTGCAAGTAACTGCTGCAATTCATCAACTTTTGCCGCAGGTACAACCACAATTTTAGGATGATACTGTTTGCATATTTGAACCAGTTCTTGAATTCGGCTATGTGCCGTCACGGCAAAAACTGAATACTGCTCAGGATGTTGTTGCAGTACTTTTAGGGTGCTTTGTCCAATTGAACCTGTCACACCCAAGATACAAACAGCTTGTGACATTTATAAATCTACGCCAATAAGTTTTAAAACATACATACCTGCAGCAAAAATTGGAGCTGCTGCAAGTAAAGAATCAATCCGATCTAGCACACCACCATGACCTGGCAAAACTCGCCCAGAGTCTTTAATACCTGCACGGCGCTTGATCATGGATTCAAACAGATCGCCCAATACTGAGCTAAATACCGTAAATACCGAAAGAATCAAAAATAAAATATGTTGTGCCAAAGTTAGGTCCAAATACACCACTTCAACAACAATCACGATTAGCATGGCAGTAAAAACACCGCCATATAAGCCTTCTACTGATTTGTTTGGACTGACATTCGGTGCAAGTTTTTTCTTGCCCAGTTTACGCCCAACAAAATAAGCACCTGAGTCTGCACCCCAAACCAACAAGAACAAGTACATTAACCACCACGGCGAACTATTCCATACGGAAAAAATTGCAGTGACCGCAGCAGAAATTAGAATAAAACCAATAAAACTTAAGCTTGGGTTATACCATGCATCGTATTCTGGATAAGACTTGACCCAATAAATACTGAGTAACCATGTCAAAATAGAAGCTGCCCAAAGTAACAAGGCAATATCACTAAAATAAAGTGCCATTGCTGCCAAAGCGGCAGTCAATACACCAAAGCCCCAAGCCACAGGTTTGAGGACATATTTAGTTTTTCTTGGCATGAGTTTGAACCACTCATAGCCCGCAACCCCTGCTGCAACAATCATCAGCATAAACATTGGATAGTGCGACTGAGTTGCAAACATACAACTCAACACCACAGCAACCAATACCAATGCGGTAATAATCCGCTCTAACATGTATTAATTCTCAATTTTCTCTTGTTGAATTTGCTCAGAAGTTTTACCAAAACGACGTTCGCGACCACCAAATACTGCCAGTGCATCGTCAAATTCTTCTATGCTAAATTCAGGCCACAAGGTTTGGGTAAAATACAATTCAGCATACGCAGCTTGCCAAAGTAAAAAGTTGGACAATCTAAAATCGCCACCTGTACGAATCAACAGATCGACAGGTGGTAGGTCTGCCAGACTGACATATTGACCAAAAAGTTGTGTATCTATTTGTTCAATATCAATTTTATGCGCCACAACATCTGCTGCAATTTGTTTTGCAGCTTGTGCCATATCCCACATACCACCATAACTAATGGCAATTGTGAGTGTCATGCTGTTGAAATTAGCAGTCCTTTGTTCGGCATGCAACATTAACTCACGCAAATGCGGCGACAAACGTGAACGGTCACCAATAAAACGTAAGGCAATATTGAATTTTTCCATGCGTGGTAATTGCTCATGAATTGTGGTTTCCAGCAATTGCATGAGTAAATCCACTTCAAACTGCGGACGATTCCAGTTTTCACTCGAAAAAGCAAAAACGGTTAAAGCTTGAATGTGTTTTTTTCTACAATGTTCAACAATCGGGTCAAGTACATCTTTACCAGAGCGATGTCCTTCCCCTTTTTGCATTTGATTTTTTTTTGCAAAACGATTGTTGCCATCCATAATGATGGCAACATGTTTTGGCAAAGACGCGCTGTCTTCCGATGTGGTCATTGATTAGACCTTCATCAACTCAGCTTCTTTTGCAGCAAGACGCTTGTCTACTTCTGCAACGTATTTGTCTGTGATTTTTTGGATGTCATCTGCTGCACGGCGCTCATCATCTTCAGAAATTTCTTTTTCTTTCAATAATGCTTTGATGTCGCCCAATACATCACGGCGGATGTTACGAATAGCAACTTTGGCATTTTCTGCTTCAGAACGAGCAACTTTTTGCATGTCACGACGAGTTTCTTCAGTCAATGCTGCAAGCGGTACACGAATTGCATCGGCTGTGATTGGGTTTAGACCCAAATCTGACTCACGAATTGCTTTATCAATTGCAGACACCATTGAACGCTCAAATGGCTGAACCAATAAGGTACGTGAATCTTCTACACCAATGTTGGCTACTTGGTTAAGTGGCACATCGGAACCGTAGTAAGAAACCATCACACCATTTAAAATTGATGGATGTGCACGACCTGTACGTACTTTGGCAAAACCATGTTCTAAAGACTCTAAAGTCTTGCTCATACGTTCTTCGCTGTCTTTTTTAAGATCGTTAATCATAAGATCTTCCTTACTGTATTCTAAAATTTGAGTCAAAATATAGGGTTAAATTAAACCGTAGTATAAAGAGCTTTGTGGCTCACGTACATTAGTTCGTAACGTGAGTTCCTTCTTTTTCGCCCATCACTACAGAAAGCAATGCACCTGCTTTATTCATATCAAAAACTTGCAACGGCACATTGTGATCGCGGCATAAGCAGATTGCAGTTAAATCCATAACACCTAATTTTTCATCCAACACCTGGTCAAATGTAAGTGTGTCATATTTCACCGCATCTTCGTATTTGCTTGGATCTTTGTTATATACGCCATCTACTTTGGTCGCTTTTAAGATCAAGTTAGCTTCGATTTCGATACCACGTAAACATGCTGCTGTATCTGTGGTAAAGAATGGATTGCCTGTACCCGCAACGAACACACACACTTCACCTTGAGTCAGGTGACGAATCGCATCACGGCTTGAGTAAGACTCAACCACTGTACCAATAGGCAATGCAGACATTAAACGGGTTTTGATGTTACGGCGCACCAAGGCATCACGCATGGCTAAACCGTTCATCACCGTTGCCAACATACCCATTTGGTCGCCTGTTACACGGCCGACTAAACCATCTTTTTGTAATTGGCTGCCACGGTATAAGTTACCACCACCGACAACAATACCCACTTGCACACCTAAACCAACCAAGTGTGCAATTGCCAAAGACATTTGATCGAGCACTTGCGCATCAATCCCCATGTCTTTATTACCCGCAAGTGCCTCACCCGATAGTTTCAACAAGATACGTGCATAACGTGGCTTTTTTGAATCTAACATTGTCATTACTCCAATTCTAAATTCTAAACTTTAATTTTTTACAATTTGTATGGCTTACAGCTAGCAATCCAAATCTGCAAAGCATTATGCAGATTTGACCTGAATCAGCTTGGCAAATAAGTCGTATTCATCGGCATCGGTAATTTCAACTTCAAGTAAATCACCTGCTTTAATCACGCTCTTGTCAATATCTTCTACAAAGACGTTGCCATCAATTTCTGGCGCATCTGCATAAGAACGTGCCACTGCGACTGGAAATTCTTCTTCCAAATCATCTACCAACACGGTCATGGTTTGACCAATACGTTTTTGCAGTTTAGCTGCTGAAATTTCTTGCTGAACCTGCATAAAACGCTCATAGCGTTCTTGCTTGATTTCTTCTGGCACATGATCTGGCAAGTCGTTTGCTGCCGCACCTTCAACAGGTGAATAAGTAAAGCAACCAACACGGTCTAATTGCGCTTCTTTTAGCCAGTCGAGCAAAATTTGGAAATCTTCTTCTGTTTCGCCTGGAAAACCCACCACAAAGGTTGAACGAATCACCAGCTCAGGGCATTTTTCACGCCAAAGTTTTAAACGCTCCAACGTGTTTTCGCTGTGCGCAGGTCGCTTCATCAACTTTAATACTTTCGGGCTGGCATGTTGGAATGGAATATCCAAATAAGGTAAAATTTTGCCTTGTGCCATTAAATCAATTACAGCATCCACATGCGGATATGGATAGACATAGTGCAAACGCACCCAAATACCCAATTGCCCTAAGGCTTCACACATATCATAGAATTTGGTTTTAACAGGCTGACCGTTCCAAAAGTCCAATTTGTATTTGGTATCTACGCCGTAGGCAGAAGTATCTTGAGAAATTACCAATACTTCTTTTACGCCTGCACGTTTCAGTGCTGCAGCTTCTTCTAATACCGAACCCACAGGACGCGAAACTAAATCGCCACGCATGCTTGGAATGATGCAGAAAGTACAGCGATGGTTACAGCCTTCTGAAATTTTAAGATAGGCATAATGTTTAGGCGTCAAACGAATGCCTTGTTCAGGTACCAAATCAATAAATGGATTATGTTTTGGTGGCTCAGGAACATATTGATGCACCGCTTCCATCACGTCCTGATAAGCAGCCGCGCCAGTCACTTTTAATACGTTGGGATGCATTTGACGAATTTTATCTTCATCTTTACCCAAGCAACCTGTCACAATGACACGACCATTGGCATTCATGGCTTCGCCAATCGCGTCTAAGGACTCTTGTACTGCAGATTCAATAAAACCACATGTATTGACAACAACTAAGTCAGCACCTTCATAATCAGATGCGACATCATAACCTTCAGTTTTTAACTGAGTTAAAATTCGTTCGGAATCTACCAATGCCTTAGGACAACCTAAAGAAACAAAACCGACTTTGGGGGATTTCATAGAATCTGCACTCCACTAGAATGCGCGTATTGTATGACTTTTCTTTGCATAAAAATAGAGAAATAGCCGACTCTTTGCATAATGCACCAAAATACAACCATTCAGGCTGAATGATTTAAATATTGCACCATTTTAATGCATTTTTTATTTACAGTGTTTCTGTTATCCGTTATATCTTGAAAATTCAGTCCAGTTCCTGCGCATTTTTCCGATTCTTCAGTGATAAATGCACTAAAAACGAAAAGTTGGCGTGCATTTTGCTTAATTCGCCTCAATTCGATCCAAATTTGGAACATGGCTGACACATGACAATGCCCTTGCACAATATTTCATACAGGAAGCATTCACGAATGGATCAGACCCAGCGCATTGACTACCGTCTTTTGGTGGATAACCTTAGCACTGCAATTTTACTGGTTGATCGTGACCTGAATATTTTTTATTTAAACTCATCTTGTGAAGCATTGTTTGATATCAGTTTAATTCGCGCTTCGGGGCAACCCGTTTTAAATTTGCTGCACATGCCTGATGATGAGTTCAATACGCAAGAGGCTTTCCTGAATACCATCAAAACTGGTCAGCCCTATACCCGCCGTGAAGCAACCATTAACGTCAATTTTAAAGACATTCATGTCGATTACACTGCATCACAGTTAAACGCAGGCAAGCCGTATCATCCACTTTTGCTAATTGAATTAAATCCGATTGATCGGATGCTCAAAATTTCCAAAGAAGAAAACTTTATTCAGCAGCATCAAGTCGCGCGTCAACTAATTCGAGGTGTAGCACATGAAATTAAAAACCCGCTTGCAGGAATTCGTGGTGCGACACAACTGTTAGCACGAAGTTTAAATGACCCGAAATATGATGAATTTACCGACATTATTATTAGCGAGGTAGATCGTTTAAGAAACTTGGCCGATACCATGCTCGGCTCACGCCAACTACCAAGCTATGAACTGGTCAATATTCACGAACCTTTAGAACGGGTGCGCAGCCTGATCGTCAATCAAACTAAAAACAAAATAAATATTATCCGTGATTATGACCTTTCTTTACCTGAAGTCATGGCAGACCGCGATCAATTGATTCAAGTCATGCTGAATATTTGCGCCAATGCAGTACAAGCCATGACCGAACATCCCGATTTCTTTACCGAGCATCGACCTGAATTAATTTTAAGAACTCGTATTCAACGCCTGGTCACCATTAATGGTGTGCTGAATCGTTCTACCGTACGTGTTGATATTGAAGATAACGGCCCAGGCGTACCTGAAGACATTTTAGAGTCTGTGTTTTATCCATTAGTGACTGGACGCGCAAACGGTACAGGACTTGGCTTGAGCATCGCACAAAATATTATGCATCAACATAACGGAATGATTGAATGCCAATCCATTCCAGGAAAAACAATATTTAGCTTATATTTACCTTGGGAGGCGAGTCATGTCGCGAAATAAAATTTGGGTGATTGATGATGACCGTGCAATGCGCTGGGTACTGGAAAAAACTTTTAGAGAAGAAGGTTTTGAAGTCACCAGTTTTGAAGAAGCACAGTCTGCACTAGATGAGTTAAACCAAGATGCACCCGATGTAATTTTGACCGACATTCGCATGCCTGGAATTGATGGTTTAACTTTTCTTGGCAAAGTCAAAGTCAGTTATCCTGACTTACCTGTAATTATTATGACAGCACACTCCGATTTAGAATCGGCAGTATCAAGCTATCAAACTGGTGCATTTGAATACCTACCCAAGCCTTTTGATATTGATGAAGCACTTGCTTTAGTCAATCGTGCAATTTTGCATATCACCAAACTACAACAGCAAGAATCTGCAAAATCGACAGTGCAGCCAATTCAATCGACAGAAATTATTGGTGAATCGCCTGCCATGCAGGAAGTGTTTCGTGCGATTGGTCGTTTATCGCAATCACACATTACTGTGCTCATTAATGGTGAATCAGGTACAGGCAAAGAGTTGGTGGCGCATGCACTGCATCGCCACTCACCGCGTAGCAGCAAACCATTTATTGCGCTGAATATGGCAGCCATTCCGAAAGATTTGATTGAAACCGAACTTTTTGGACATGAAAAAGGTGCATTTACAGGTGCCAATACACAACGTCAGGGCCGTTTTGAACAAGCCAACGGCGGCACCCTGTTTTTAGATGAAATTGGCGATATGCCTTTTGAAACCCAAACCCGTTTATTGCGCGTATTGGCAGATGGTGAATTTTATCGGGTTGGTGGACATATTCCTGTCAAAGTGGATGTACGGATTGTCGCAGCAACACATCAGGATTTGGAAAAACTGGTACAAGATGGACGCTTCCGTGAAGACTTATATCATCGCCTGAACGTCATTCGGATTCATATTCCTAAACTGGCGCATCGCAGTGAAGATATTCCAATGTTGGCACAGCACTTTTTGGCACGTGCAGGCAAAGAATTAGGCGTGAGTCCAAAAATATTGCGTCCTGAAACAGTCGAATATATGCAGCAATTGCCGTGGCAAGGTAACGTGCGCCAATTGGAAAACACTTGTCGCTGGCTTACCGTGATGATTACAGGACGTGAGGTCTATCCTGAAGATTTACCAACCGAACTCAAGCAAATTCCAATTGAAAAATTAGCCGAACATTCTGCGCTTCATGTGGCAGATCGGGTATCTATGCAGCATTGGGATGAATTACTTGGGCAATGGGCAGTACAAAAGTTAAAAAATGGCGAGATGAAACTTCTGGATATCGCCATTCCAATGTTTGAACGCACCTTAATTAATGCTGCACTGCAACAAACCCGTGGACGTAAACGTCATGCCGCTGAATTATTGGGTTGGGGACGTAATACTTTGACGCGAAAACTCAAAGAATTAGGAATGGACAGTGCCGATGATGAAATAGAAGAAGATATGGAGAGCTAAACGCAGAAAAAATATCTAATCCATCAAAATATAGGGAAATTCAGCTTTTGAATTTCCCTATTTTTATATCTTAGACTCTCTAAGTTAAGTGCAATTAAGCCGCGGTAAATCCAACATAGCGAGATAAACCTTGCACGCCTAAATCCGTTTTATAAATCAAATATTGCGGATAACGACTTGAAGTCAGTTCTTGCCACATATCCAACTGATCATCATGTGCATGAATTTCATCGACACTGCGTGGCATGCTTTGTTCAAATACATCTGAGGCATATTCAAAACCCAAATCCATTGCGACAAACAAAGTATGCTCGCAAGGCTGAATATATTGTTCTTCTGCCCAATCAATAACAGCATGTTGGCAATGTGGGCAAAGCAAATTTTCAGTCGCAGGCGTATTCAGTTCAATGAGTTGATATGGCATAGAGCAGCATCACCAATAGTAAAATAGATAAACATAAAATCTGTTTGCATCATAACAAGCAATTTCTATATTTTGCGCTAAGCACGGCTTATAATTATAGAAATTTTTTTAATTATACTTATGGCAACTCTAGAAAATGCAATTACACTTGCAGTACAACAACATACAGGGCAGCTAGATAAAGGCGGTCAGCCTTATATTTTGCATCCCTTACGTGTAATGTTGCAATTACAACAGCCCGATCAGCAAATTGTCGCTGTACTGCACGACATTCTTGAAGATACCCACACCACAGCACAAGACCTGCAAAATTTAGGATTTCAAACGCATATTATTCAAGCAATTCAGGCGCTCACCAAACTGCCGCATGAAACTCGTGTTCAAGCGGCTATGCGTACTGCACAAAACCCGCTTGCCTGTGCTGTAAAAATTGCAGATGTGCAAGACAACATGAATTTAACGCGGATTCCCAATCCTACAGCACGTGATTTAGCCCGTTTAGAAGAATACCGACAAGTTTTAGAGATTCTGCAAAAAGCACAGCAATAAAGCACAATTAAAGATTGACAACATGCAACGATGCCACTTTAATTTAAGTATTGTTGCATAAATGGAATTTAGTCATGCTTACAGATTTGGATGATTTTTATTGTTTTGCCCAAGTGGTCGAACATGGTGGATTTAGTGCAGCAGAACGCGCCACCGATATTCCAAAATCCAAACTTAGCCGACGCGTACACAACCTAGAAGAACGCTTAGGTGTGCGTTTAATTCAGCGCAGCTCACGTCATTTTGCGGTCACAGAAATTGGTATGAATGTGTATCGGCATGCGCAAGTAATGATGAATGCTGCCCAAGCCGCGCACGACTTGGTCGATCACCTAAGTATTCAACCGCGTGGTGTAATTAAAGTCAGCTTACCTGTTTCAATTGCACAAAATGAAATTGCCAAAATCTTGCCTGAGTTTTTGAAAGCCTACCCTGAAATTAAAGTACAGCTAATTGTCAGCAACCGTCGTGTCGATATCGTCAACGAAGGGATCGACATTGCCCTGCGTGTCCGCTCAAATTTAGATGATGATCCAAGTTTGGTGATTCGCAAATTCAGCAACATCGAACAACATCTATTTGCCAGTCAGGCTTATTTGAATGAATTTGGCGATTTGAAAAAACCTGAAGATTTAAGTCATCATAAAATTTTAAGCATGTCGGATGAGCATTTAGATCAATACATGGTTGTGCATGATCAACAACAGCAACCGAAAAAAATTAAGGTCAACCCTACAGTCATGGGTTCAGATTTAATGATGCTAGCGCAATTGGCACGACAAAATTGTGGCATTGTGTTGTTGCCTGACACGATTGTTGAAGATTATGTTGCATCGGGTGAATTGGTTCGTGTTTTACCCGACTGGCACGCACCGCATGGTATTTTCCATGCCGTCTATCCATCACGCCGTGGTTTATTACCTGCAGTACGTGTATTTATCGACTATTTGGTCGAGAAGCTAACCATTCGTTAGCACATAGGATCTTTTGATTTCAGATACGAAACAGCAAAAAAAAAGCTTATCTAAGACAGATAAGCTTTGAAAACTACAATCTAAAATAAGAAAGCTAAAACAAAGAAACTACAGCAAGTATCTTTGACTTCAATTATAGCGATTGTTCATTTTTTAACAAATAGTTTAAAACTAAAGTCTAAGATGTTTTATCTATCAGTCTTAACCTGAAAGCATTCATGCATTAAATTTCAGGATAACTCCCCGTACCTTCTGGCCACGGCGATAACACTTCAAAGCCTGTATCAGTCACAGCAACCATGTGTTCCCATTGTGCAGAAAGTGATTTATCTGTCGTCACCACCGTCCAGCCATCTTTCAGTTCTTTCACACGCGCTTTGCCCGCATTCACCATCGGCTCAATGGTAAATACCATGCCTTTTTTAAGCACCAAGCCTTGTCCAGGCTGACCATAATGCAGCACACTTGGTTGTTCGTGATACACCTGCCCAATACCATGTCCGCAATATTCACGCACAATACTATACCCTTCACGATGCGCTACACTTTGAATGGCATAACCAATATCACCCAAAGTCGCGCCTGGTTTCACAGCACGAATCCCAGCACGCATCGCCTCATAAGTGGTATCCACCAGTTTTTTCGCTTCTGGTTTCACCTGTCCCACATAGTACATACGACTGGTATCACCATAAAAACCATCTTTAATCACTGCCACATCAATATTAATAATGTCGCCATCTTTTAAAATGGTTTTGGATGATGGAATACCATGACAGACCACTTCATTGGGTGAAATACAGGTGGTTTTGGTATAACCGTGATAGCCCACATTGGCAGGAATGACTTTTAAGGTATTTACAATATAATCGTGACACAAATCATCTAAGTATTCTGTCGTGACTCCGGGTTTGACATGCTCGCCAATCATCTGCAACACCTGAGCAGCCAAACGCCCCGAAATGCGTAATTTCTCAATATCTTGCTCTGATTTAATGCTGACTTTAAGGGCGCGCATGATGAACTCCTGACCTGAAGCCTGAGATTATAGCCCTTTCGGCTTGTAAAATCAGCTCAAGCTGCCAAACAAGTATCCATCGTCATGCGACCAACAGTTTTGTTTAAGAACTGCGCATTTAAAATAGCAGCCAAAACTTATACTAGATAAGCCATCTATACTATGTGGGATCAGCATTTTTCAAAAATACATCAGATAAACAGTAAGTTATTTAATTTTTATAGTGAAGATTAAAATAGCCTACAAACACATATCATAAAAAATATTCATATGACCTATAAAATAAATTAGAAAATCATAGCTCGATCTACTAAAATCGCTTTCTTTTGTTTACATCTTATTTCTCTCCCATGACGAATTTACGCACACGGGATATTATTGCCTTGGGTTTTATGACCTTTGCGCTGTTTATTGGTGCAGGTAATATTATTTTCCCACCTATCGTGGCACAGCAAGCGGGCGAACACGTCTGGCTTGCTGCGCTCGGTTTTCTCATTACCGCAGTTGGCTTACCCGTGATTACCATTATGGCGTTGTCACGTGTCGAAGGTTCTATACAAATTTTAAGTTCGCCTTTAGGCAAAATCGCGAGCTTAATTTTAACAGTCGTCTGTTATTTAGCGGTTGGCCCGCTTTTCGCCACACCACGTACCGCTACCGTATCTTATGAAATTGGTTTCTCTGCCTATTTTGGCGATTCCGCGAGCACCTTATTCATTTATAGCGCCATCTATTTTGCCTTGGTGATGTTAGTTTCACTGTATCCACACAAAATTTTAGATACAGTGGGCTATGTACTTTCCCCGCTTAAAATTCTGTCATTACTAATTTTAGGCATCACTGCATTTATTATTCCGACAGGTACAATTTCACCTGCCATTCACAATTATGTGAACAGTCCTGTATCTGAAGGCTTTATTAACGGTTATCTCACTATGGATACCTTAGGTGCATTGGTATTCGGGATTGTGATTATTAATGCGATTCGTTCACGTGGCGTAACTGATAAAAAACTCATCACCCGCTATGCGGTATGGGCAAGTTTAATTTCAGGGATCGGTTTAACTTTAGTTTATCTAAGCCTATTTAAACTGGGGATGGGCAGTCACGATGTTGCCGCCAATGCCAGTAATGGTGCAGTCATTTTACATGCCTATGTGCAACATGCTTTTGGCGGATTTGGCTCGGTATTTTTAGCTGCAATGATTTTTATTGCCTGCATGGTTACGGCAATTGGACTGACATGCGCATGTGCTGGATATTTTGAGCAAATTACTAAAATTCATTATCGCCGTTGGGTATTTATTTTAGTGGGCTTTGCCTTTGTTATTTCCAATCTTGGACTCACCAAACTCATTGCAGTTTCAGTGCCTATTTTAAGCGCGATTTATCCACCTGCAATTGTGGTCATTCTACTCAGCTTTTTCTGGGGATTATTCCGTATTCCAACCCGCGTGATTGCACCTACTGCCGCAGTTGCATTGCTCTTTGGCATCATTGATGCAATGAAGGCCGCAGACTTAGCTAGATTCTTGCCAACCACACTGACCAATTTTCCCCTGAGTGAACAAAACCTCGCTTGGTTGATTCCTGCATTACTGATTTTTGTATTCGCTGCAATTCATGATCGAATGAAAAAATAGCCAGTACGGACTTCGAGCTCGGCTATTTTTTCAAGTCATGCTCTATTTTCGAGCTGTATTGTATTAAAGTCGTGTTTTATCCAAATACGAATTTAAGTTAGACAATAATTGTCAGGTTTTACCCAAACCCGCACTTATTGTTTCTTGTGCTAAAACTGCCTCTTTTTAAGGCAATTTATCAGTCATGATAATAGCAACCCAAATAATTATTTGGTATAAATAAACAAATGAAATTAAAATATTTTCAATAAAAAACTAAAACAAAATAAATCATTCACCCATTTTAAGCAGAGCTCAAATTAACGCTAAAGTCGTATAGTCGCCCTCAAAATTAGCTGGCATAAAATATGCAAGTACGATTGAAATCGTATTTAAATGGCTTAAAAAACACACTACTTTTTATTATTTTGTAAATAAATGATAACAAATAGTAGTATTTCATATGAAAATGATGTTTTTTTATCAAAATATGACTATAAGGGCTTGAAATAGTTTGCTAAACAAGGTAGAACAATAAAACCAATCTGACTAAAATGCTCTGATTTTAGTGATTTATAACAAGGAGGGATGGAGATGTTTTCACATTTCAATACGCAAGTCTTCATTAACGCTCTGAAGGCTAACCAAAATCTAGTTACTTTTTTAAGCACCACTTTTGCACTGATGCTGACCCTATTGCTCCAAGGCTCAATTCAAGGCAACTTGAAACCAACCTATTTTTTATATGCCTTATTGGTATGTATAGCCTTTGCGATTTGGACATCCATTGACCAAAAGTTTCGTGAACATAAAAACGTAGAAGTTCATTAATCTTACCCTAGCACCCACTCATTTTAGCTTTTTCACTTTCACTTTGCGGCAGATGGATCACTCCTCTGCCGCCAAACTCAAAAAGTAGATTCTAATCATCATTCCTGATCTACAGCAAAAATCTCAAAATCTTCTACGGGCTACCAAGAAAAAATTAAACTGAGCAATTAGAATTACAACAATCCATAGATTGCGCCAAGAAATAACACACTAGTCCCACCCAATTCAGCCACAATCAATAACAGCATCGCCAAACTCATGCACCAACTTGGCAATGTCCATGCTGCAATTTGATGCGGTTGTTTAAATTGATTAGTGGTATCTTTAAGCAATCCATGCAAGATATAACTCAGAATAGAAAAGCTAAAAAATACTAAATTTAGAATCACACAAATTAAAATTACAGTGGCATCCCAAATACAAAAATAAGCCAAGACCGCTAAAATTAAACTTGCAGGTGCATATAACAAACTACTGCGATGTGCGATATCCACATAATAATGAGCACGCGCTTGGGCAGAAGCACGAATTTGCCAATATTTCCACACGCCTGTAAGCATCCCCACCCACAAAAATATTCCACTGAAAATAATCGCAAGGCGCACTGCCAAAGATAAACTTTCCATGTTTAACACTCTTTTATTTTTCGTGTGGCTATTTAACTACACTCGCAGACTACTAAGCTTGACTTTAGAGTCAGAATAAATACAAGTTTCTTTTTGGAACTCGTGTAAAGTAACTTTTTTCTCATCATCCTTAAAACATTATGAGCACATTTGAAAGCTTAAATATTATATGTGCAGATGGTTATGCCCTCGCTGCCCGTTATTATCCAAATCAATATACACAAGCACAGCGTCTACCCGTCTTGATTTGTCCCGCGACAGGCATTACCAAGAATTTTTATCACGCTTTTGCCACATGGCTAAATGAACAAGGCTATGCTGTGCTGTGTTTTGATTTTCGTGGTATTGGTGATTCGTTACACGAACCATTGAAACAATGTGAAGCCAGTATTGTTGATTGGGGGCAGTTAGATATTCCTGCAGCAGTAAATACTTTGCTGCAAAAAACGCAAGCTGAACAAGTGGTTTTATTGGGACACAGCGCAGGCGGACAATTACTGGGGATTAATCCTGAATATCATAAAGTGGCAAAAGTCGTAGCTGTTTCAGGCTCTACAGGCCACACAAAAGGTTTAAAAGGTCGTACTCGCCTACTTGCCCCTGTGATGTTTAAAGTTATTTTTCCACTTGCCAGAATCACACATGGTTATGGCCCAACCAATGCAATTGGCATGGGCGAAAACCTACCTAAAAATGTGGCCCAACAATGGGCACAATTTTGTAGCAAACCCGGCTATGTCATCAATGCTATAGGCAAAACAGTTTCACAGCATTATCACGATGAAATTCGTTGCCCGATTACTGCTATTTGGAGTTCGGATGATGAGATTGCCACCGAAGCCAATGTGAAAGATTTACTCCGTCTCTATCCCCATGCATCGACTAATATGATTGAACTTAAACCAAAGCGTTATCAGCATAAAGCCATTGGGCATATGGCGATGTTTAAAAAGTCACATCGAAATTTATGGAATGTGATTGAAAATCAATTGGCAGTTTAATTTTTAGTGGCGAAGTCACATACAAATTAAACATTTGTTTTAGTTTCTCGCTTTTTCTTTTCCCTGTTTAAGCAACCAAATTTGTAATCCTGTTTGGTTGTTTCTTTTTTTCTATTCCATGCCACATTTCATGTTCAGCTTTTAAAATCCAGACTTATCGCTGATACACATTTTCAGGATGAAACATCACAATCTTTTTATTACACCATAAAAAAGCTCCACCATTTCGGTAGAGCTTTTTGAGTGATTTAATTCAAAGCTTAGTAATTAGCGTAAGCGAATCATCACAGTTTTAATACGGTTACCATCATGTTCTGTCACTTCAAAGTGCACACCTTGATAATCCAACTGCGTGCCGACCTGAACTTCACCTTGGGTTTTATCTAAAATCAAACCTGCAACGCTAATGTAGCCTGCATCTTCTTCAATCAGATCCATCATACCCAGTTCAAGTTCAAGCTGGTATAAATCCAGCATACCTGTTGCTTTCCATTCGTTTTCATTGGTTTTAACCAAATCTAACTGTTCGTCTGCATCAGGGAATTCACCTGCAATCGCTTCAAACACATCAAGCGGTGAAATCAAACCTTGAACATTACCAAACTCATCGCTGACTAAAACCAAAGAACCTTTAGAGGTACGTAACGTATTGATCGCATCAATCACTTTCATTTTTTCAAAAATGTAAATTGGACGCTGACGTTTAATTAAAGCTTTAAGCTCTTCTTCTTCGTCCAATACATCCAACAACTCTTTGGCACGTACAATACTAATGACTTTATCTAAACTACCACGACACACTGGGAATAAGCTGTGTGGTACAGATAGAATCTGTTCGCGGATTTGTTCAGGTGAATCTTCAATATCGACCCATGAAATTTGGCTACGTGGCGTCATAATTGATGCGACTGAACGCTCTGCCAAGGTCAAGACACCACCAATCATGTAGCGTTCTTCATCTGCAAACGCTTCTTGCGCTTCGTTATGCAAATCAGGGCTACTGGTTTCAACTCGCCCCCCCATCAATTTTAAAATTGAATCTGCAGTACGGTGACGTAACGGAATTTTTGCTTCATGTTTTGCAACATTGCGCTGACCAAATTGGTTAAACGCTTCAATAGCAATCGCAACACCAATACCCGAATAGATATAACCTTTAGGGATATGGAAGCCAAAACCTTCTGCAATCAAGCTGATACCAATTAATAGTAAGAAGCTTAAACACAAAATCACCACTGTTGGATGACGGTTCACAAAAGCAGTTAATGGCTTAGATGCAAGTAACATCACCAACATTGCAACCACCATGGCAACCATCATCACATAGATGTTGTCGACCATGCCAATTGCGGTAATGACTGAGTCTAAAGAGAAAACTGCATCTAGAACAACAATTTGTGCTACAACTGCGGCAAAACTTGCATAAACCACATTGGTCGTGACTTTGACTTCGGGTTTGCCTTCCATCTTCTCATGCAACTCTCCTACCGCCTTATAGACGAGGAACAAACCGCCACCCAAGAGAATGAGGTCACGCCCTGAAAAGGTTTTTTCAAATAAGGTAATTAACGGTTCGGTTAAAGTAACCAACCAAGAGATTGCAAATAACAATCCTAAACGCATAAACAACGCTAAAGATAAGCCAATCACACGGGCTTTATCACGCTGTTCTGGGGGTAATTTTTCTGCAAGAATTGCAATAAAGACTAGGTTATCAATACCTAATACGATTTCTAGAATAATAAGTGTAATTAAACCAACCCATATTCCCGGATCTAATAAAAACTCCATTAGTTCATAGCTCCGAGATAGTTAGCAGAAATCGAAATATAAAGTAGACCTGCGCACGGCGACGGATCCATAAAAGTAACCTTTTTAGCAATAGATAGCTTAATTATGCACAATCTTGAACATTTGTAATTAAATTTTTAATTTTTTTGAATAAAACTAAACAGTACGATCTATAAGAAGGTTTTTACTTTATTTTTCACATTCTTAATTTTTTTAGAGCGATGACAGCCAAACAAAAGCCGTGAGAATGGATTAAAAATGTCAAATGAATTGTAATGTATTTTTAGACGCATTAGTCATAGATTACAACTGTAAGCCAACCCACACTTTAATCTAAACTTAAAATATTGATAAAAAACAACTATTGTTAAAAGATTAGACCAAAGCTTATAATTTTTTTGCAAAATTCAACGCAATAACCCGCACTTTTACCTAAAAGCCAAGTGTACAAATGTATTTTTTTAACTAAAATGCAGCCTAAGTTGATGGTTAAATTGATAATTCAACTTATAAAACCAGATAACTCACTACTAATCCAAACTAAAACAATTCTATAGGATTAATTGATATGACACATGAATATGGATTGAACTTAAACAAATGCCTACGCGCTTGGAAAAATAGCCATTTCAAAGCCAGCTTCTAAATCGAGATTCATCATATTTCGTCAGATTTCAACCAAATTTTAGCCACTGAAAGCATCTTGCTAAGCACATGAGTTTTCACATAAAATGTGAAATATCAAAAATACAATTAAAACAATGCAGGGAATATGCAATGTCCAAGAAATATTCAAAATTTCTACCATCCGCCGACCAATATGATATTGAACAATTTCCGTATTATTGGGTCACACAAGTACATGCTCAATATGTACAGAATGTCGATCAGGCACTTAAAAAGTATGGTTTAGATAATTCTCGCCGTCGTATTTTATTGGCATTAAGGTCAAAAGCACATGCGAGTGTGTCTGATTTGTCAGACATGGTGGTGTCAAAAATGTCAACTACAACTAAAATTGTTTATCGTTTAAAAGATGAAGGTTTGGTTGAAACTTATTCTTGTGATGATGATGCGCGTATCACTCGTGTCGTGCTTACTGAAAAAGGTAATGAGATGACCAACAAAATTAATGATCTGACTAGCGTTGTTTTAGAGCAGTCATTTGATGGTTTAACTCCACTACAAATTGAAAAAATGATGGAAAGTTTACGTCATATTTTTAATAATTTAGCACGCTAAACATCACGTTATTGTTCCACATCTGTTCTTATCCTATATAAGCACAAGATGTACTTAAAGATCGAAAAAATTGAGCTGGGGGCTTACTTTTTCGATCTTTGCTTTTGGTACATGTGAACACTCAAACTCGTCTAAAGGAAAGCCCTGCACAAAGCTGTGTATGTTCGGTGTTTTCAAACTTAGCCATTCATCTAAACGTGCATGTGGAATAACAATAACAGAACGTTTGACTGGCCCAGGCTCATGAAATTCCTTCATCATCGCGTGATCAATTGCGTCCATGGTAATCATACTCGCAGAACGGACAATTTCTTCCGTGCCTTGCCCATCCTTTAAACGGCAAATTTCATACAGTGCTGCAATAAAAAAGGCCTGTCCATCTTTACGACGTACACCCCAACGCTGCGGTTTACTGTCTATATATTTGGATTCATAAAATTCTGACACAACAATCGCGCCAAATTTACACTTATAAGCAGCTTCACTAAAACTTGGTTTTTCTAATAAAGTTTCGTTACGGCAATTATAGGTTTTTTGCGCAATACTTCTGTCTTCCGCCCATTTGGGAATCAAGCCAAAATTCACCGAGCGCCACTCTAAACCTTGTTCAGACTTAAACAATAGTGGCACACTCGAATTTGGATACGCTTCTTCAGCATATTCAAACGGAATTTCAGGCAGACCTAATGCAGATAATTGCGCTATGCTTATTGGTTTAAAATTGGCACACATATACAAATTGGATGATTAGAGACACGCACTATATTATGCGTTTTGATCATGAACAGTAAGTGCGCACCCACGCATTCCTTCTTACTCAAACAAAACGCAGGACAAATAATTACCGTTAAGCTGGCAATGTCAGCCAATGCGTGCGGGTAAATTCTTCAAATATCCAGCGCCCATTAAAACGACCTAAGCCTGAGTTTTTCTCACCACCAAACGGTGCATTGGCATGATCGGCAACGGTAATACCATTAATATGTGTCATTCCAACATCAAACTGTGCTGCAAATTCTGCACCGCGTTCTACATTTGTAGTGCATACAGCAGCAGATAAACCATAGCGTGTATCGTTCGCTAACTGTAAGGCATGTGCGGTATCTGCTGCTTTGAGAATCGGTAAAATAGGTCCAAAACTTTCATTTTGTACAATTTCTGAATCGGCAGCGACATTCACAAAAACATGTGGTGCAACTAAGTTCCCCGTAACCCCGCCCGCATAAACCAATTCTGCACCCTGCGCCTGTGCTTTTTGAATAATATGCTGATGCTTTTTCACATGTTCTGCATTAATAATTGGCCCAATCAAGGTGTCATTTTTATTCGGATCACCTACTACTAATTGCGACACACTTGCTAACAATTTTTCAAGATAGGCTGCATAAATAGACTGATCGACAATGACCCGATTGGTACTCATGCAAATTTGACCTTGATGCAAAAAGCGCCCCATCACAGTTAGTTCTACGGCCAAATCTATATCTGCATCATCCAAAATGACTAAAGGTGCATTGCCACCGAGTTCTAAGGCGACACGTTTTAAATGCTCACCCGCAACGGCCAGTTGCCCTACATGCTGTCCAACTTCTGTAGAGCCTGTAAATGAAATCATTTTAGGAGTTGCATGCTCAACAAAGTAATCACCAATTTCACGACTCTCACCCGCCACCACATTGAGTACGCCTGCAGGCAAGTCTACTTCTTCGAACAGTTTACCGAGTATAGTTCCACCTGTGACTGGCGTATCACTGGCAGGTTTGAGCACTACACTATTACCACAAGCAATCGCTGTAACCACTGAACGCATAGACAAATGGAAAGGGAAATTCCACGGACTGATCACAGCAATAACACCCAAAGGTTTACGCAAAACAACACTACGGACTTTCGGATCTTTGCTTTCCAGTTGCGTCGTGGTCATTTGCTCGGGAAATTGTGCAGCTTCTTGAATAATCCCTAAAGCAGCATCGACTTCGATATTGGCTTTTAAACGGGTACTGCCCGACTCATCAATCAGCCACTGGATAATTTCTTCGCGTCGTTGCTGAATGACTTGCTCTAAGTTCTTAATGATGTATTGACGCAGACTTGTGGATTGAATCAATTGTTCATCAAAAGCTTTTTGCGCTGTACTATAGGCACTATCAACATCTACCACGCTGGCGCCCTGCATCTCAAAAATTGTAGTTTGATGATATGGATTCAAGTTTGGAATGGTTTTAGTAGATGTCCCAACCGACCACTTGCCGCCAATAAATTGTTGATTCAAATCTTGATATGCTGGCATGTATTTGTCCTTGCGCTACTTTTTATATATGACTTTCACTCTACTCCGCAGCTTGATGTTTTTCTAGCAGCAAGTACATCCTGTAACTATTCAGCTGCAAAATTTTCAAAAAACCATAAGCAAAATACAGGCAACAAAAAAGCCTCCGAAGAGGCTCATTTGTTTGTATTACACAATCAGTAAATCAAATCCTAAAGGATTAATCACCTGTATAACCTTTTAACTTTAAACGCGCTGCGTGTAAAAGTGGCTCTGTGTAACCAGAAGGTTGCTCGCCACCTTTGAAGATCAAGTCAGATGCAGCTTGGAATGCAATGTTATTAGCAAAGTCGTTAGACATAGGCGTGTATAGTGGATCATCAGCATTTTGTTGATCTACAATTTTCGCCATGCGCTGCATTACTTCTTCAACCTGTTCACGCGTTACAATTCCGTGACGTAACCAGTTGGCAACGTGCTGAGAAGAAATACGTAAAGTTGCACGGTCTTCCATCAGGCCCACATCATTGATGTCTGGAACTTTAGAACAACCTACACCCAGATCAACCCAACGAACGACATAACCCAAGATACCTTGGCAGTTATTTTCCAGTTCTTTTAGTTTCTCTTCTTCAGACCAGTTGGTATCAGTTGCAAGAGGTGGAGTTAACAAATCATCTAAAGGCAATGCTTCAGTTGCAAGCAATTCTTGCTGACGGTTTGCTACATTAATTTGATGGTAGTGAATCGCGTGAATCACTGCACCTGTTGGAGACGGAACCCATGCACAGCTTGCGCCTGCTTCAGGATGTTCAGTCTTGGTTTTGTACATGTCTAACAGCATGTCTGGTTTTGGCCACATGCCTTTACCAATCTGTGCTTTACCACGTAGACCTGTTTGTAGACCTACCATGACGTTACGGTTTTCGTAAGCTGGGAACCATTTTTGGCCTTTGATTTCGCCTTTACGAACAAATGGACCTGCTTCCATGAAGGTATGGATTTCATCACCTGTACGATCCATGAAACCGGTGTTAATAAAGATGGTACGGTCTTTCGCCTGAGCAATACAGTTTTTCAGGTTAACAGAGGTACGACGCTCTTCATCCATGATACCGATTTTCAGGGTTTTAGCAGGTAAGCCAAGCGCTTGTTCAGCACGTTCAAACAGCTCAACCGCAAATGCTACTTCTTCTGGACCGTGCATTTTTGGCTTAACGATATACATAGAACCGGTACGTGAGTTCTTGATCGTGTTCTCACCACGGATATCAGCCACAGAAAGCAATGGAGTGACCAATGCATCCATGATGCCTTCATAAATTTCTTCGCCATCTACAAGGATCGCCGGGTTTGTCATCAAGTGACCCACGTTACGAAGCAGCATCAATGAACGGCCATGAACCTTGGTCTCACCGCCTTCAACATTTTTGAAGGTGCGGTCAGCATTTAGTTTACGGGTAATGGTCTTGCCATTTTTCTCGATAGACTCTTCAAGCGTACCTTTCATCAAGCCTAACCAGTTACGGTAGCCTTCAACTTTTTCTTCAGCATCAACTGCTGCAACAGAGTCTTCCAAGTCTTGAATCGTCGTTACAGCCGCTTCAAGCACAACATCTTTCACGCCAGCTGCATCTGTCTGTCCAATTGGGCTGTTTGCATCAATCTGGATGATTGCGTGCAGGCCGTTATTTTTCAGTACGATTTCAGTTGGTGCAGAAGCTTCGCCATTGTAACCAACGAATTTAGAGCTATCCGCAACAGTTGTTGTAGAACCATCTTTTAGGCGAACAACAAGTTTGTTTGCTTCTACAGCATATTGAGTCGCGTCGGCATGTGAACCTTGCGCCAATGGGAAAGTTTCATTTAAGAAGTTTTTCGCGAATGCAATTACTTTTTCACCACGAACTGGGTTGTAGCCTTTACCTTTTTCTGCGCCATTTTCTTCAGAAATAACGTCAAAACCGTAAAGTGCGTCATATAACGAACCCCAACGTGCGTTTGCTGCGTTCAAGCAATAACGTGCGTTACGTACAGGTACTACGAGCTGTGGACCAGCCAATAATGCGATTTCTTCATCAACATTTTCGGTGGTAATTTGAAAATCTTCTACTTCTGGTAATAAGTAGCCAATTTCAGTCAAGAAAGCTTTGTAAGCTTCTAATTCAAATGTATTATTGCGGTGCCATTCATCAATTTTAGCCTGAAGCTCATCACGCTTTGCGAGTAATGTTTTGTTCTTAGGGCTAAGATCGACAACGACTTGCTCAAAGTTTTTCCAGTATGTATCACTGTCCAAACCAGAACCTGGTAATGCTTCATTTTCGATGAAATCGTAAAGTTCTTTAGCAATCGCTAACTTGCCTTTTTGAATACGTGCAGTCATTGTCTTTCCTGATATTGCTACTTTTTATACAAGAGATTCTAGTATACTGATTTATATTTAGCTGAATAGTATTATCACATTTCAAAATAACGATCATTTATTACAAGATGAATGACAACAATCATCATAAATCCTGATCAGAAACACGACACTATTACTCATCTAAATACACTTTTACAGTGTATAAAGTTTTTGAAATGTCGAAATTAGACTTAAGTTCAGATTTTGTTGTAAAAATCGGCGTCAGTCTTATTGCAACCCTTCAAGATTAAGCCATGTTTATGACAAAATGTCGATAAAACCAACAGTCACATCTTTTCTATCATAAAAAAGCGCCTAGTTCTAGGCGCTTAAAAGATCAACTGATTTGATGTTTGGCTTCGGTGGCCTGTATCTGTCGATGTTCTTCATTTAAGTAATCATCAGACTGCATTTCCAATAAACGTGAACGTGTGCGTTCAATTTCAAATGCCAGTTTTTCGCCCTGATAAATTTCAATAATCGAATCTTCAGAAGTCAGTAATAACTTGACACCACGATCATAAAATTCATCGACCAAATAAATAAAACGACGTGTTCCTTCAGACAAGAAGTCTGTTAAATGCGGTACATTGCTCACCAAAACCGTGTTGTAGATGTTGGCAATTTCAATAAAGTCTGCAGGACTACGCGGTTTAAAGCACAGTTCTGAAAATTCACACCACAACACATCTTCAGTATGCGCAATTGTTTCAACAATACGTTGGTTGATAATAATTGGCTCAGAAGAATAATGTTGTGTATTACTCAAAGCACTGAAACGCTGTGCCATCCAGTTTTGATTATCATGCGTTAAAGGCGATTTAAATAATTGCGCCTGTTTCAAAACACGTAAGCGATAATCTACACCAGCATCGACATTTAGCACTTGGCAATGTTTTTTGACCATTTCAATGGTTGGAATAAAACGATCTCGATGGATACCATTTTTATATAAACCGTCTGGGGCGATGTTAGATGTTGCCACCAAAGTAATGCCACGATGGAATAATTTTTGGAACAAGTCACTCAGAATCATCGCATCAGTCACGTTAGATACGAAAAATTCATCGAAACAAATCACCACTGCATCTTTATAAATTTGGTCTGCAACAGAATCGAGCGGGTTACGCTGCCCTGAAAGTTTGTTCAGTTCACGATGCACATGCTGCATAAAGTGGTGAAAGTGCATACGTGTTTTACGTCTAAATGGAATCGAGTCGTAAAACTGATCCATGAGCCATGTTTTACCACGACCTACACCACCCCACATATAAACACCCTGTGGTGCTGTTTGGCGGCGGAAACGGCGGAACGCTTTTTTTGATGCTTTATAGCGTTGAATTAATTCCTGCCACACACGCTCAAGTTCGTGTACAGCCTGCGCCTGCGCATCATCTGGCATAAATTGTCCAGAGGCTAACGCTTGTGCATAACGCTCCGCAGGCGATAATGGAGTAAAGGCTGTGGTTTGTGGCGAATTAAAATCAGACATATTCATCAGTACTTATTTGGGCAAATAGATTATAACGAAGATCGAATCACGAGATATAGCACTTTGGCATAGTTTGCAAAATACTTAGGCTATTTTGTATATTGGCGTGGACTTTGTCCAAACCACCGTTTAAAGGCATGGTTAAATGCCGCAGGCTCTGAATAACCAAGTAACTCTGCAATCATTTCAATTGAATATTCCTGATATTCAATTAATCGCAATGCTTTATCTTTGATAAGATCTTCACGAATTTGTTTGTAACTAGTGTTCAATTGTTGCAGTTGATGGCGCAATGTCCGTTCAGGAATTTGCAAAGCATGTGCTGTTTCTGCCATGCTCGGCATACTGCCTTGTTGTAATTCCAAATAATCTTTTACGCGCTGTACCACCGAAGGCGCATCATCTTCGAGTTTAAGTCGCTCTAACTCAATCACGCATTTGGCTTCATAACTACTAAAAGTGACTGCATCGGCAGATGGAATACGTGCTGTGAGAACTGCATCATCAAACCAAAACGCTGCTTGGGGTTGATTAAAAACAATATCTTGACCGTAATAATCATAAAAAGTTTGCAAAACTTCACTTTGCTGCGGCTGTGCAAATGGCAATTCTATGCGAATACGTGGCGCACTCATCCCCATCATTTTATATAGGTCTTGAATAAATTTGAACGTGCCTGAAATTTCACACTGTGCACGCAATACACCTAAACTACTATGTAAATCATTGGGTTGATAACACAAGGCAATATGTCGCGTGCTATGTTGCAAACTCAGTTTCCCGCTTAAATGCGTCAATCCCTGATATTGAATCCCTTTTTCTAATGCAGTGGCAATATCTGGACTGGTCACCAATAACATCAGTAAAGGACCATAACCTGCCAAAGCATAATGCTGTCCAATAAACAGCCCCATTTCAGGCTCTACATCTTCACCAATGACTTTGAGAATATCCCATTCCAAACTCGGATGAATAATTGAACTGGTATCCAGCGCATCTGCACGCAAGCCGATACTTTGCAATTTTGCATCGACATCAACGCCTGCTTTACGCATGCCTTGTATTAAATACATTAAGCCAAGTATGGATCTTTTCATAAAATGAACAGTGCGAAACGGAATATCCTTTTTACCCGATTCATCCACAGATAGAAATTGCCGAAAATATCAATTTTTATGTCAGCACGATCATGTTACCGCATGCTGGCTTATTCTATCCTGACTCAAACAAACTCAAGTCAAACAAAATAAATATAAGGATGTCTTCATGCAGGATGCAGCAGCTCATTATCAAGTCGCAATTATTGGCGCAGGCTTTGGTGGATTAGCCATGGCGATTCGTTTGCTACAACGCAACATTCATAACTTTGTGATTTTAGAAAAGTCTAATGAAGTGGGTGGTACTTGGCGTGAAAATCAATACCCTGGCGCGGCTTGTGATGTGCAGTCGCATCTGTATTCATTGTCATTTGCACCCAAAACTGACTGGTCAAAACGCTATGCCGAAGGACCAGAAATTTTTCAGTATATTCAAGATGTGGTGCAACAGTTTAATCTGCGCGAATATTGCCAATTTAACAGCGAAGTGGTGCATACCGAATACCATGAAAAAGACTGTGTATGGCATGTTGCGTTAAAAGATGGCAGACAATTGAGTTGCCAATATTTAGTCTTTGCTTCTGGCCCACTGCATGTGCCACAAATCCCGCACATTAAAGGCATTGAAAAGTTTCAGGGCAAGGTTTTTCACTCGTCTCAATGGGATCATCAATACAACTTAAATAGCAAAGTTGTGGCATCTATTGGCACAGGCGGCAGCGCGATTCAATACATTCCTGAAATTGCACCTCAAGTTAAACAGTTATATGTCATGCAACGTACAGCTGCATGGGTCATTCCACGAGATGAACGCAAATATCTGAATATTGAGAAAAAACTGTTTAAACAAGCAGACTGGTTTAGAAAGTTGCATCGTGCGCGTTTGTATTGGTCGAATGAATCACGTGCAATTCCAATCATGCAACCTAGCGTGATGAAATATACCCAAAAACTGGCAGAAGCCTTTATTCGTTTTCAGGTCAAAGACAAACAATTGGCACAAAAACTCACGCCTGACTACATTATGGGATGTAAACGTATTTTAGTGTCCAATAAATACTTCCCAACTTTTAACCGTGACAACGTCGAATTAGTGACTGATGCAATACAGGAATTGACTGCAGACAGCATCATCACCAAAGATGGTAAAATGCGAAAAATTGATTGTCTGATTTATGGCACAGGCTTTATTACCGATCCGCGTATCTATCTACAGCCATTTAGCTGCATTGGTGAACATGGCGTTGAATTAAAACAGGCATGGAAAGATGGCGCAGAAAGCTATTACGGCATTAGCCACAAAGGTTTTCCGAACCTGTTTCAGTTGCTTGGGCCAAATACAGTTTTGGCGCATAACTCGGTTATTTTTATGATCGAATCGCAAGTCGATTACATTCTGCAAATGATGGATTTGGTGGCACAATCACAGAGCAATGCAATTGTAGTAAAAGATCAAGTACAAGATCAATTTAACCACGATGTGCAAGACATGCTAAATAACACGGTTTGGCAATCTGGCTGTGTAAGTTGGTATCAACAAGATGGTGGAAAAAACTTTGCACTTTGGCCAACCTATACTTGGAAATATTGGCTAAAAACCAAGTCGCTGCATCCGAGTGATTTCAGATTAATCAGTAAAGCGGCATAAATTTCCGCTTTTAAAAGCAAACTGGCATAATCAACAGGTTTTTATCTATCTCCCACCTGTTGATCTCATGCAATCTCTTTGGCTGATTTTCCAATTACTCTGCTGTTTATGTCTAGGCTTTGTACTGGCAAAACGCCTCCCTCGAATAATCGAAAAAATTGCGTTTCAACTGCTTCCATATTTTAGCTATATCCTGCTAATTGCAATTGCGATGGAATTTTCACAAACGTTCGGTTCATTACAGCAGCCATCGCATATTCTATCTACAGCTTTACAGATTGCATTTGCTACATCAATTGGTGCTTTTCTGTGTTGTTATTTGCTTTACAAAGGTTTGGGGCTGCAAGCAACGCAAGGCAAAGTTTCATTACAGTTGTTGATTCAATCCTGCATCAACATCAGTTATGCCTTTTTTGCACTATTGGCAGGCTACGTGCTGCATCTACTTTTTAGTGCTATGGATTTCCAAGTTCAGATCAACACTTGGTATTTACTGTTGCTGTTTATGTGGATGATTGGACTCGATCTCGCTTATTCGCCTTTAGATCGTTCTTGGCTGAATTGGAAAATTTTAATGGTGCCCGTAGGCTGTATTTTCGGTTCAGTTGCAGGGGTACTACTTTGCGCACTTTGGCTCCCCATCGCTCTACAAGATTTGCTTATGCTCTCACAAGGTTATGGATTTTATTCCATGAGCGGGATTGTGGTGTCGGAACTTCGCAATGCCGAATTGGGTAGTATTGCGTTAATGAATGATTTATTCAGAGAGATTTTTGCGATATTGCTGATGTATATTTTGGGATGGCGTTATCCACGTGCTGCAATTTCTGCCGCAGGCGCAACTGCCATGGACGTCACTTTGCCCATGGTAAAACAAGCCTGTGGCAACGATTTTATTCCACATGCCATGGTCAGTGGATTTGTATTGTCAATCCTTGCACCCATTGCTGTAAGTGTATTGGCTGCTATTTAAAAAGAATCAACAATTGTCCTCTCTCCCTCTGGGAGAGAGTTGGAGAGAGGGTTTGCGCTCTATTTAGGCGAGAGTTAGAGAGAGGGCTTATCCACTGCTGTCCCATAGTTTGCTTTAAATAAAAAAACCTGAGTCCTAACAGTTAAAATATGAGTGCAAACAAAC
>NZ_NOZT01000099.1:0-1644 GCF_002412355.1 Acinetobacter sp. YT-02 | reverse complement strand
CCTACTGACATGTTAAAAGTTCAAATTACTTTACCCCACTCAAAAGCAGAAATTGGCTTGAAATGGCAAGTATCAGAAATACCTGCCTTGGCAGAATTACTCAAGGTGCTGGCAACATGATCCGTTTCGATGAAATCTGGCTTTCTACCCAACCTCTGGATATGCGAGCAGGGATGGATACTGTCATGGCTCAGGTGGTGAGAGCCTTTGGCTACATTAAACCGCATTGTGCTTACCTGTTCTGTAATAAACGTGGCCATCGCATGAAAGTGCTGGTACATGATGGACTGGGCATCTGGCTGTGTGCCCGGCGGTTGGAACAGGGCAAATTTCACTGGGCTAAAGTTCACCAGGGTGAAAGCGTAGCCCTCAGCCCGGAACAGTTACAGGCACTGATCCAGGGTTTGCCCTGGCAGCGCATTGGACGACAGCAGGTAGTGACGATGCTCTAAACCAGGTTGGTGCATTCTGCTATTCTCCAAACGTTCTATTTCCTCTGCGTCATGACCTCAGGCATACTGCGGTCATGAATACGCTGCCTGACTTAAGCCAACTGACCCATGAACAACTGCTGGAATTTACCAGACAGTTGGCAATGCAGCATCAACAACTCGCAGAAGATAACCAACAATTAGATACCAAAGTTCAGCATCTTGAAGCATGCAACCAACATCTTTCCATTCTCAATCAAAAATACGAGCATGAACTGGCGCTGTTTAAAAAGCACAAATTCGGCAGTAAAAACGAACATCTCACCGCAAAACAAATCCATCTCTGGGATGAAGCGGTCGAAGAAGATATTGCAGCCGTTGATTTGGAACTGGAACGGCTGAATGCAGATAAAACCGATGCAGCGACACACAAAGCCAAAGCAAATAAACCTAAACGTCGACTGCTGCCCGATCATCTACACACCATCCGTATTGAGCATGAACCTGCATCAACCCAATGCAGTTGTGGCTGCCAGTTACGTCGTATCGGCGAAGATATCAGTGAAAAACTGCATTTCAGACCGGCACAGTTCTATAAGGAACAGCATGTACGTGGCAAATGGGTCTGTGATCAGTGTGACACCCTGACTCAGCAAGCGATGCCCGCCTATGTGATTGATAAAGGCATTGCTTCACCTGAACTGCTCAGCCATGTTTTGGTATCGAAATATGCCGATCATTTGCCGCTGTACCGTCAACGTCTGATCTATCAGCGGGCGGGAATCGAACTTTCTAGATCAACTTTATCTGACTGGATAGGTCGCTGCGGTGTAGAACTGGAACCTCTGGCCAATGCCTTAAAAGAGGTGGTACTACAACAGCAGGTGCTGCATGCAGATGAAACACCGGTCACCATCATGCGGATGGGTGAGAATAATAAAAAACCGAAGAAAGGTTATGTCTGGGCCTATGCCACTACACAGTACAATCCAGTTCAGGCGGTGATCTATGACTTTCAGGATAGTCGTTCAGGCCAGCATGCTGCAGAGTTCTTGAAAGGCTGGCAGGGTTATCTAGTCTGTGATGATTACAGTGGTTATAAAGCACGCTTTAAATCAGGCCAGGTCATTGAGGTGGGCTGCATGGCCCATGCACGTCGTAAATTCCATGAACTGCATGTAACTGGGAAAAGTCAGGTCGCTGAACAGGCCTT
>NZ_NOZT01000097.1:0-2018 GCF_002412355.1 Acinetobacter sp. YT-02 | reverse complement strand
CATGCAGAATCTCCTGCTCGTATCTTAAGAGAAAATTCTACTTTTAGATCCTATTATTTTTAGGGGGGATTACCATATCTATGAAATTTGTAAATTCATCTTTAAATAAAATAATTTAAATAAAACTATTGTTAAAATAAAGTTATATAAATTTTTAAAGTATTGATAGTGAGTAGTTATGAGTCTTTTTTATGAAAACTTTAGAGATTTTGAAGATGCTGGTAAAGCCATTTTAGAGTATTTACATAATCACTTAGGTTTTAATTTATGGATGATTACTCGTACAGAAGGTAATGATTGGATAGTTCTTCAAGCTAAAGACAGTGGATATGGAGTAAAAGCAGGACAAGTTTTTAATTGGACTGATTCATATTGTTCTAAGATGGTACTAGGCAAAGGGCCACGTATAGCACATGATTCAAAAAAAATTCCATTATATGAAGAGGCTGGAATTAATAAGGTAGTGGATATAAATGCATATATAGGTCAACCTTTATTGAATGAAGATGGCTCTGTTTTCGGTACATTATGTGCTATTGATCCATCAGTACAGCCTAAAAGTATAGAACAATATAGTGATTTATTAGAATTATTTAGTTTATTACTCAGTCGAATTTTACAGAACGAAATTAAAATAAATGAACAAAAAAGAATTAGCGAAAAACTTGAAATGGAGTCGCTAACAGATCACTTAACAGGAGCTTTCAATCGTCGTGCTTGGGATAAACTTTTAGATTTAGAAGAAAGTCGGTGTAAAATTTACGGACACTCAACAACAATTATTGTCATAGATTTAAATGATTTAAAATATATAAATGATAAATTTGGTCATTTAAAAGGTGATCAGATGATTCAAGAAACAGTCCAAATTATCAAAAGAACTGTGCGCTCTAATGATTTAGTTGCACGTTTAGGAGGAGATGAGTTTGGTATTTTAAATATTGAAACTAACTTAGAAAATACTCAAAAACTAGCAAATCGAATTTCAGAATCCTTAAAACAGGCTGGAATTAATGCTGCTATTGGTGTTGCAGCACGTCAACCAGGGACGGATTTACAACAAACAGTAGTTGAAGCAGATAAGCAAATGTATAGACATAAACGTCAAATCAAAGATATGTCTCAATAAGGTAATAAAATTAAGTTTTCCTACAATTAACATAATGGTGGTTATACGAATTGAACTTTTCTTCATCTAAGAATATAGTGTGATTAACAATGTTAATCATAGGAGCTTAACATGGCTTCAAATGCACTAGTCACTACTCGCATTAACGAAAACATTAAGCATGAAGCAACAGAAGTTCTTGCAACAATGGGCTTAACTGTCTCAGATGCAGTTCGCTTGCTGTTAACCAAGGTAGCGAAAGAAAAGGCTCTGCCTTTTGAAATTTGGCAGCCCAATCCTGAAACCATTGCTGCAATGGAAGAAGATCTAAGCAAAGCAAAGAGCTTCACTTCTGTTAAAGATTTGATGGCTGATCTAAATGCGGACGATTAAGTACACATCAGCATTCAAGAAAGACTATAAACGTGAGAAAAAAGGCAGCATCGAAATACATTAGATGCTGAACTACAAACTGTTTTAGAATTATTGCAAGCTGATGAAGCCTTGCCTGAAAAGTATCGTGACCATGCTTTGGTCAGTAATTGGGTAGGTCATCGTGATTGCCATATCAAACCTGATCTTGAACCGTACCGGGTTTGTCGGAGACCAACTTTCTTGAGAGAATGTTCCAATGACAAAACCAAAATATACCCCTGAAATCAGAGAAAGAGCGGTTCAATTATTGATTGAATCTGAAAAAGATTATCCTTCTACTTGGGCTGCAATCACAGCTATTGCACCTAAGATTGGTTGTACTCCTGAAACATTGCGTGTTTGGTATTTAAAGCATATGGATCAACTAAATCCTACCAAAGTACAACAGATATCTGACCAAGAAAAAATGAAGCAAATGGAACGTGAAATTAAAGAATTAAAGCGTGCCAATGAAATTCTACGTAAAGCAGCCGCT
>NZ_NOZT01000096.1:0-2064 GCF_002412355.1 Acinetobacter sp. YT-02 | reverse complement strand
CCTGAAAAGTATCGTGACCATGCTTTGGTCAGTAATTGGGTAGGTCATCGTGATTGCCATATCAAACCTGATCTCGTTTTAATCTATAAGAAAACAGAAGAAGGTGAACTACTAATTTTGAAATTAGTTCGCTTAGGCAGTCATAGCGAATTAGCAATTTGAATGATGTAACCCCCAAAGAGCGTTGACATACTCCGTACTAAACCGGTGATTTAATGGGGAGCATGTCAGCCTTCATCGTCAGTTACTTGTCTTTTTGCATTGTAATCTGTTTTTCTAATTCAGCTATCCGTGCATTTGCATTAGTGAGTTGTGATTCCACATATTTGATCGAGCCTGATTTTTCGAGTAGCTGTTCATATTTGGCTTGCAAGGCGTTGTAGTCTTCTTTTGCCTTATCTGTACTAGCAAGAGCGACTTTCAGCTTGTCGGTGGTGTCATCAGTTTGTTTAACCTGTTCATCAAGTTTGATTTGCACCTGTTCCAGTTTTTCTGTGGTATCTGCAAGCTGCTTTTCCAGTTGTTGCACTGTTTCCGCATATCCGCCTTGTACTGCATCAATCCGTTCTTGCAATAGGGTTGCAATGACTTGTGACACGGTAACAAGTTCCGCATCTTTCAGAGTTTTTGCCGTAGTAACGGCTGCCGCCAGTTGCTCTTCAAGGATCTCTTTGCGGTATTTGTTGATAGTGGTCTTTGAGCCGCTACCAAGAACCGCAAGGATATTATCGTTAGTTGGGTTTGAGCCTTGTGCTGCAAGGGATTCGATGGCTTTTGCCACATCTGATTTAGTGATTGCCATGGGTTTACTTCCTATTGTGTACTGTACTGTATCGTATTTTAGTACATTACAGTACAGTACACAATCGATATTTTTTATGAATTATGACTAGCTAAAACCCTCTGCAGCTGTTCGCTAATGTTTTCCAATTTAGCAAAAGCCGATAGAAGATGATTTCTATTAGATTAATTGTAAGCGTCCGCTGAACCCCATGCCTATTTTTTAATTCGATTTAGGTTTCCAGCGGTGTGGCAGTAATTCTTCTATATTTTTAATTATAAAAATAGCTAGCCATAAATTTTACTAGCTGCAAATATAGTATTGATTTTATTAAGTCATACTAAAATTGACATGATACACGTTATACGAATCTAAAAATGGGAGCTTAAGCTCCCATTTTTATTGATGATTTTTTAATTCTTTTAGCATGGCATCCCGTAAAATTTCATTCATTCGTGTTTGATAGCCTTTGCCTTGAGCTTTAAACCATGCAAGTACATCAGCATCTAAACGAATGGAAGTCTGTTGTTTCACTGGGCGATAGAATTGATTATGACGTACAGCATTGCTCCAATCGGTAATTTCAGGAATATCTGATAGATCTAACTGATCATCAGGAACCGTGCCTTTAGCAAGCAAGCGTTCAATTTCAGCATCTTGCTTGTCGCTGAATTTTTCATTCAGTTCTTTGCGTGAGTGTCTAACCATGCTCATATTTATCTCGCTCCGCTTTTGTTACCTGTCTTGCACTAATAATTCTTATGATTTCACAGTCATCTTCATCAAAGATGGTGTGAGCTACTAAGAGCATTAGTACGCCTTTTACTTTCCCAATGGTCTGCCAACGTTCTTCACCATCGGTATGTCTGTCCTGGATTGAGATCCTTAATGGATCTTCAAAAACAAGGCTTGCAGTTTCGAAAGAGATATCATGCTTTTTCTGATTCTTTCGATTCTTTGCCTCATCCCATTCGAAATACTGTTTCATAAAAAACATTCAAATTTGTATATACAATAATGTATCACAAAATTGTATCACTCAAGTTGAGAAGCGTAATTTTTAGTCAAAATTATTGGCAAAACATTCCAAAACTGCTCATAAAAAAGCCGACTTGTTTCAAAATCGGCTTTTTGGGCATTTTTGGATTTTTCTTAATTTATTAAATACTTGATATTTATATTAATATACAAGTGTATTGTGTATAGCCGCCATTATGTTAATTGTAGGAAAACTTAATTTTATTACCTTATTGAGACATATCTTTGATTTGACGTTTATGTCT
>NZ_NOZT01000095.1:0-2207 GCF_002412355.1 Acinetobacter sp. YT-02 | reverse complement strand
AAACAAGGTGTGGTTCCTACACATATTGCTGTAATCGTTGCGTTGATTTCTACGATGAAAGATGAGGGATTAGACTTCTTTCCAATTTTTGAAAAAGTTAAGTCGTATTCACAAGAATAAAACTCTCGTTTTTTGATTGTTTTAAGCTGTTAGTGATGACGTAAAAAATGCCTGAAATTCAGGCATTTTTTTGTTTCAGGGACTTATAAGCCTCGATAGAACTTTTCAATAAAATTTCGAGTCTTGAGTACCAGTGTGTTCATGAGGGTTTTACGTTCTGATATTTTCGGACGATTGATTGGCAGGTCTTTGACATCTTCACGGTTTGGCAATCGTTTGGTGTATTCGTACTGTCCTAGGACCGCTTTGAATACTTCTGGTTTGAGTGCTTCTTGCTGACATAGCTCATCCAATGCCTTTTCTTTTTCCACATCCCAGAATGCTGAGAATACTTCTTCTACGCTTTGACCATTGGCCATGCGTGGAATGTTTTCATCGAGGAATTTTTGGATGAGTTCTTGTTTGTCGTACAGGTTGTGATTGGTGGAGATGATGTCTTGCACCTGTGCACGATATTGCTTCTTCTTCTCAGGATCTTTGTTGTTGACGACTGATTGCAGCAAGTTGAGGATGTAGCCCACATTCACAGTATCTCTGTGGATGAGCTCCAGTTGGAAGTTGACATCGTTGAGTACCGATACTTTGTCTTTAGGCTGCATGATACGTACATTGTTGTACAGATACTTGTATTGCGATGTATGACTCTGAAATTCTGCTTTGTTGAGCGATGTATCATCTTGATCGTACTCTACGAAGTTTTCCAGTTGGGCATTGATACGCATGACCTCACGGAAGGCTTTGACGTATTCTAGCTGCTGTTCTTCAGTGTGTAGGGTATTCGGGACTTGATCAGGATCAGGGGCAATACTGAGCAAATGTGCGACCGCTGCATTGTATTTTGCTTTGATGCTCTCAAAACTTGGAATGAGGACAATCTTTTCTGCCTCTGCACGATTTGAGAAGAGCGTGAGGGCTTGGTCTGTCGCTTGCTTGAGATTACGGAAGCACACAATATTCCCAAATGGCTTATCTGCATTGAGGATACGGTTGGTACGTGAAAAGGCTTGGATCAAGCCATGATATTTGAGGTTCTTGTCTACATATAGGGTGTTGAGTGGCTTTGAGTCGAAGCCTGTCAGGAACATATTCACGACCAACAAGATGTCGATTTCTTTTTTGCGTACACGATTGGCAATATCACGGTAGTAGGGGTAGAACTCTTCTCCTGAGTTGAAGTTTTGTCCAAACTTAGCATTGTACTCCGCAATGTACTGATCCAGCTTATCTCTATTTGATTGACTGATCTTGGTTGGAAGTTCAGCAGATTCCTCCTCGATGAGTCCAGTTTGATCGTCTACGGTACGTTCTTCATTGGCTGCAAAGGAGAAAATAGTGGCAATGGTCAATGGGTTGTAGAACTCGCCCTTTTCCTCTGCTTGTTGTTGCTTCTCTTGCTGTACTTTCTTGAACAATTCGTAGTACTGGGTGAGTACTTCAACGGAACTGACACAGAACATGGCGGTGAAGGTTCTGTTCTTGGTTTTGATGTGGTGATTGTCAACGATGTAGCGCGTGATCATTTCTAGGCGAGCAGGGTTGTCGAACAACTCTTTGGTGTCGATACCTTCTACATCTTCTTCATAGCTGTCACTATTCTCTATGCCGTTACTGGTGTATTTACCCAAGTAGGCGATTTGAAAAGGTAGGACATTACCATCACGGATGGCATCTGTAATCACATACTTATGCAAGCATTCATCGAAGAGGGCATTGGTGGTTACTGCTTTGGAGTCTATCTTGAGTTGGCTATTTTTCTCAAAGATTGGCGTACCAGTGAAGCCAAACATTTGTGCTTGGTTGAAGAAACGCTTGATATTTCTATGAGTATCACCGAATTGACTGCGATGACATTCGTCAAAAATGATTACGACTTTCTTGTCTTTGAGATAGCCAATTTGATCTGCATAGCGGTCAGAGCTGATTGCAATATTGAGCTTTTGTAGGGTAGTGACAATGAGTTTGTCATGGGTTTGACCTAATTGAGCAACCAATGTGCTTGTATTCTTTGTTGTGTCTCTCTGTACACGACAAAAATAGATAACTCATTGAAATAATGTCACAATAATTGTTTTCTAACGACGAATACT
>NZ_NOZT01000094.1:0-2227 GCF_002412355.1 Acinetobacter sp. YT-02 | reverse complement strand
AGGAAATTTTGGCAATTTTAAGAAAGCAGAATCCTGATAGGATAAGGGTTCTGTGAAATTTGTCGTGTACAGAGGTTGTGTCTACACTATTTTCTTTGAAGGCATTGAACTCACGCACCGTTTGGGTGTCGAGGTCACTACGATCCACTACAAAGAGCACTTTTTCAACTTCAGGCAAGCGCATGATGAGCTGACTTGCTTTGAACGAGGTGAGTGTCTTACCTGAGCCCGTAGTGTGCCAGATATAGCCATTCTTCTGTGAATGTTGTACACGCTGAATGATTTGCTGTACGGCATATATTTGATAGGGACGCAGAACTTTTATTTCTTTAGAAGTCTGAATTACCATGTACTCAGTGAGCATTTTGGTGATGTGCTCATGGTTGAGGAAATTTGCTGCAAAGGCATCTATCTTGTGGATGTGCTTGTTGTCGAAGTCAGCCCAAGGAAAGGTGAACTCGAAATTTTTTGTGCCTGTGGAGTAGTAGTGTGTATGGTCACGGTTACTAATCACAAAAATCTGAATGTAGTTGAACAGACCTGATCCGTTGCCGTACGCATCCTTGGCATAGCGTTGAGTTTGATTGAAAGCTTCAGGAAGTTCTACGCCTGCACGTTTGAGCTCAATTTGGACCAATGGTAGGCCATTGATGAGCAATGTGACGTCAAAGCGACTGGTATGTCCGTTGCTTGCTCTATGATCGATGGCGATCTGATTGGTGACTTGATAGATGTTTTTTGAAGGGTCAGCAAACAAAAAATCAATGTGGCGTGTAGAACCATCATCAAAGGTCACTGGAAAGCGATTACGCAATACCTTGGCACAATTGAAGCTATTGCCAGCCTTGAGATGATTGAGGACTTGAGCCCATTCATTTGCAGAGAAAGCAGAAATGTCATTCGCACGTTCAACTTGAATTTTGAGATTGCTCAGCAGTTGAGTCTCATCTTTGATATCAACTTGGCTGTAGCCTAGGTTTTTGAGCTGTGCAATGAGTTCATGTTCAAGTTGAGCTTCGCTTTGTACGGACATCTCTTTCTCTGACTTTATTCTTGGATTGGGTGAGTGAAATCATCTGGCCGAAGTACCAACATATTATGATGCTTTACCCTCAAAGTCTTTAGATCAGATGGGAGTAGTTTGCTTACTTATACAAACATTTGCTGCAATAGTCCTTTTTTCCATTGTTTGGCCTGTTCAATTTGTTGTTCAGTTACTTCAATTTTTTGGTCAATAGCAGAAAGGAAGTTAGCGATTTTGGTTTGTTCTTCTAGGCAAGGAATCATCATTTCAAAATTAATCACATCTTGATTGGAAATATTAGGTTGGGCACTAGCCGATGGAATCGATTGGATATAGGTCGTAAATTCTTGAGAAAGCATAATTTGGTAGACAAATTCATTTAGTGAGTCTTCAAATACCTTGAAAGTAGCAACTCGTTGATTTATATAGGCATAACCTTGATTAACTTTTCCTAATTTACCGAAAGTTGCACCCGAAAGAGCCATAACAATAGCATTTTCTGAAATTAGGTATCTTGTATCAGGTATTTCATTAGAATAAATACCAGTGAATGAATCCAAATTAATATTTTTTTCGATATCACCAATTCTGATGACCTTAGTCATTCCTTTACCAAAATTAGTACTCTTAAATGCAAATCCACCTTGAATGGATGTGATATCACCCAATTTTCCTATTTTCCATTCCCTAAATTCACTACCATCATCTGCCTTGAAGCGAATTTGCTGACTAAACAGCTTTTGCATCATGCCTTGTTTGTATTGGGTAAGGAGTTGGTGTTTTTGTGTCAGTTGATTAATCTTTTCATCTACTGTTGAAAGAAAAGAAGCGATTTTAGTTTGTTCTTGTTTTGATGGCAGAGTTAGATTGAATTCTTCTACTACACCAACATTTAAATTTTGAACTCCCCCACCTTGAAAAACTCCTTGTTCTGCTTGAATTCTGGCTTTTGGTGAATTTAGAAATTGTTTTAAGAAAATATTATTTAATGTGTCGTTAACACGTATATGAGTCAAACTTACATACACACCATATTCTTCTTCACGATCAAAAATTGCAGCAACACCATATGAAGCTCCAACACGGCTGTATAAAATATCCCCTTTAAGTAGTTTTGTTTTACTAATTTTTTTCTCTGTACACGACAAATTTCACAGAACCCTTATCCTATCAGGATTCTGCTTTCTTAAAATTGCCAAAATT
>NZ_NOZT01000093.1:0-2558 GCF_002412355.1 Acinetobacter sp. YT-02 | reverse complement strand
AAATTTTGGCAATTTTAAGAAAGCAGAATCCTGATAGGATAAGGGTTCTGTGAAATTTGTCGTGTACAGAGAAATTTTTCAAAAAATAAAATGTCAATAGGATAAATAGAATATATTAAATAATATCAGAAAAAATAAGGGTGGTGTATCAAAAAGTATGCTAAAAAAAAGCAGGTTGAATTTTGATAAAATAGAGAAATGCAAATAACTCTAGAAATCAAATGTCCAACCTGCCTCAGTGACAGTATAAAGAAAAATGGCATCAAAGTAGATGGGAAACAAAACTACCAATGCAAAGACTGCAAACGTCAGTTTATTGGTGACCATGCTCTGAGCTATCTAGGATGTAATTCTGGCATTACTCGTAAAATATTACAGTTAATGGTCAGAGGCAGCGGTATACGAGATATCGCTGAAGTTGAGCGCATTAGTATCGGTAAAGTCTTACGGACTTTAACTGAATCGGCCTATCAAATTCAGCCTAAACAAAGTCATTATGAATCTCTCGAAGTAGATGAATTCTGGACTTTTGTTGGAAATAAAAATAATAAACAATGGCTTATTTACGCCTACCATCGAGAAACAGGTGAGATTGTTGCTTATGTTTGGGGTAAGAGAGATTTAGCTATAGTCCAAAGGTTGAAGACAAAGCTTAAACAATTAGGTATTCACTACACCCGAATTGCAAGTGATCATTGGGACAGTTTCATCACTGCTTTTAAAAACTGCAAGCAAAGTATTGGTAAGTTTTTTACTGTAGGAATTGAAGGTAATAATTGCAAAATAAGGCATCGAATAAGGCGTGGTTTTAGAAGAAGTTGTAATTTCTCCAAAAAGCTTGAAAACCATTTTAAAGCCTTCGACTTAACCTTCTTTTACATCAATAATGGCTTCATTTAATGTCAGCATACTTTTTAAAACACCACCAAAAATACAAGCAATAAAAAAACCCCGACATCCTGTCGAGGTTTTTTATGGTCATATGATTGAATAATTAAACAGTATAATTCAGCTCAATGATTGATTAAAAGGGTCATTTATAGAAATGGAACTTACACAATAATTTGCAGGTTCAATTAATATATACAATTATTTTTTAACTCCAGTAATTTCAACACTCACACGACGATCTATCTGAAGACATTCTTTCAGACTTTCCATATTTGTTATATCCAAACAGCCATTACTAATTGGTTGTGTTTTACCTGCACTTGCAAAACTAATCATTTTTGCAGGAATATCATCTTTCACCAGATAATTTTTAACTGTTTGGGCACGTTTCAAGCCTAAGTTATAGTTATATGATTCAGAACCAATTCGATCTGTATGACCTATCAGATGAATACGGCTTACTACAATATAATTATTTCGAATAGCATTACTCAAACGTTCAAGCTCTTCATGACCACTTGGCAATAAATCATTTAGACCAGATCCATTAAATTTAAATAAGGCATCTGCTGACAAGTTAATTATATCAACCTGTTCTTTTTGTTTGATAATTACCGGTTGGGTCACTGTTTTGACGATTGGTTTTGGTTGAGGATAGTTAAACTGATCACAATCTTGACCTTTCCAATTTAAAGTTTGAGCGATGCCCTTTTCAAAATCTATCCGAAGCTGACAATGCTTATAGTCTTGAGTTTCAGGAATTCGAATATCTAAAACATAGTTCCATGTTTTATTGATAAACACACCCTCATTAAATTGAGAATTCCCTAATAATGCTCTAAATTGATCTTTATTTAGACCTACTTGTAAACGAGCAATATCATCATATTCATAACGCTGTACTTGCTTTAAATAGCTTTTTTCAATTTTTGGAAACTGCACTTCTTGTGTTTCTGATGCTTCTACCTGATCGTCTGCATTTAGATTTGTTACCGTGACCGCACTTAGAACACCTAGAATCAATGTTTTTTCGAAAAAATTCATGCTAATACTCTCGAGTATAAACTCTTATAAAGGTAAAGTTTTTTATTGCAACGAAGTTAATCAATGACACCATTGATCCCGATCCGGAAACTTGCTTCTCCTTGGCTCGCTGCTGCCACACCACCTGTTAATGACCAACGACCATTATCTGCTGTCTTACGTAAACTCACCCCAAGAGCAGATTGACCATTATAAAATCCGCTTCCTGCTGCATAAGTATATTTACCTGCTACATAAGGTGCTGATTCCAGTGCCAATGCAGAAGCTACACCTGCACTGAGCTTATCTTCGACATCATCGATACGCTTATTGAATGTCTGCTGGAGATTTGTTATGCGATTACCTAAATCAATATCTACTTGATTGAGTGCACCTAACGCATCTCCCACATTGTTATAGGTTCCGCCATTTACATTGTAGGTAGGGTTTTTAATTGAGCCATCCGAATTAATAGTAGAGCCACCACCAAAAATAGATACCGTACTTTGTAATTGACCAAGATTTACTGCATCTGTAACTTTAGTACCTGCAGTAACATGCGTGATTTGTGTATTACCCGCATCAATACCTTTATCTTTATCAACAACGACCTTACCTACTGTGACTTTTTCAAAATCAACATC
>NZ_NOZT01000092.1:0-2597 GCF_002412355.1 Acinetobacter sp. YT-02 | reverse complement strand
TTCTGTTGCTTCATGCTTAATGTTTTCGTTAATGCGAGTAGTGACTAGTGCATTTGAAGCCATGTTAAGCTCCTGTGATTAACATTGTTAATCACACTATATTCTTAGATGAAGAAAAGTTCAATTCGTATAATCGCCATTATGTTAAATGGAGGTTAGATTGGTGGAAAACTCCAGTTTTTGAAACTTCAAATAGAAGCTCTTTCGTTCAATTAGTAATTGTAATTTCTATATAAATTTATATTCTATTGAATAATTATTTCATAAATTCTCCTATCATATTTGGCTGCATATGTAGCTACTTCTTGATTAATCTTTTTATGACTTTTATCTACATATGAAAAGATTATTGAATCCTCATTATGCTGCTCATAGTTGATGGCGTATTTATATTCCGAATAAGGATAAAGAGTACCTAAGCTATAAGTTTTTTGAGCACTGATATAAGTTATTTTAAGATCTGTGATTGGGGCATTGGTCCAATTTTTAATAGAAATATATCCATTCTTTTCTAATGGTTGGCATCCTATAATTAAAACTAATGCAAGACAGTAAAATAGGCTATTCTTCATTTTGGTAGTTCTGTTCAATTGGTCTTATGAGTCGACTAATAACTATAACTTTTGAGGTATCACAGCTAGGATCTACTTCAGTTATCCAAGAATAATTATTTTTTTCTAGAGGATAGGATTCTCCGCCTCCATATGCTGCTTTATCACCTAAAAAATAAGTATCCGAATCTACTTTTAGGCTCTTAGTTTCCATATCCCAATCTAGAGTTTTTGTAGCAAAAATTGGCAGAACTTTAGATCCATCAGCATGTTCTAGGTATAGGCATTTACCTTCCCTAATAAGCTTAGCCTCACTATAACTTGCATTATCTGCTCCCCCCGTATATTGAATACGTGGAACAACTATATTTGATTCAATTTTTTCTGTAACTGGACTACAGGCTGCAAGTAAACTTAATAAAATAAATTCTAATTTTTTCATATTAAAGGAATTTTTTGATAAAATAATAATAGAGAAATTAAAGCAAATTATTCCAAAAGGCTCTGATTAAAAATCGTTAAAATTAATAGATATATGAGATAAAATTATGAAAAAATTTTTATATTTTAATTTCTTAGCAATTATTTTGACCTACGTATCTTTGCTTTATCAAAAAAATATATTAGTTGACCGCATAGTTGTAGATAAGCTTGGAGAAGTTGAAGTCATAGCTGGGGGATTTCCTCTACAGTTCCTTATAGATGGTGAAACCTCTCCAGTCGGAAGTATAAGTATCAACCCTTTATTTATTTTCATCGGCATGGATCAATTTGTTTTTCTCAATTTTTTTATTGATTATTTATTTTGGATAAGTATTTTATTTGCTTTTTCTATGATTGTGAAAAAGTACAGAATTGTATAGATCTCCTAAAATTAACATAATGCACGTTATACGAAGCCAAAAATGGGGGCATGCAGCTCCCATTTTTAGTCTTTTATCCGCTTTTTTGCTTCATCATAAACAATGCTATCAGCTCGTTTTCCAACGGTAATTAGCAAAATAACTACCTGATCATCTTTGACCTGGTAAACAAGTCGGACACCAGCTTTTAATAATTTTATTTTATAGCAGCCTGCAAGATCACCTTTAAGCATATTCTTTGGAATATGTGGTTGCTCTATTACCTTAGCTAATTTTTTCTTGAATTGATCTCGTATAGCACTAGGAAGCTTTTCCCATTCTGCAGTGAAGTCCTTATGACGTAAAAGCTTATAAGTCATCTAATGTGACTTCCTCGTAAGCGTCCGCTGAACCCCATGCCTATTTTTTAATTTGAGTTGGATTTCCAGCGGTGTGGTAGCAATTCTTCAATCTGAGTCACTTTATGTGTCGGCAACCTTTTCAGCACATCACTTAAATAGGCATAGGGATCCAGCCCATTCAGCTTTGCTGACTGGATTAATGTCATAATATTGGCTGCTCGCTGACCGCTGCGCAGCGAACCTGCAAATAACCAGTTCTTACGTCCCAACGCCCAGGGGCGCATCTGGTTTTCCACCCAGTTATTGCAAATCGGTAGATTGCCATCATCCAGATAGCGGCTTAAGGCTGGCCAACGCTTCAGAGTGTAATTGATCGCCTTGGCGGTTGGAGAACTCGATGGCACAGTCAGTTGATGTTGGTTGAGCCATTCATACAGTTGTTGCATCACCGGTTGACTATGCTGTTGTCGGTATTCGCGGCGCTGTTCTGCTGTACCATCGGTCTTTTTCCTGAGTTCTGCTTCTATGGCATACAGTTTCTGAATCAGCACTAATGCCTGTTCAGCGACCTGACTTTTTTTGGTCACATGCAGTTCATGGAATTTACGACGCGCATGCGCCATGCAGCCCACCTCAATGACCTGACCTGATTTAAAGCGTGCTTTATAACCGCTGTAATCATCACAGACCAGATGGCCCTGCCAGTCTTTCAGGAACGCTTCAGCATGCTGACCTGAACGACTATCCTGAAAGTCATAGATCACGGCTTGAACTGGATTGTACTGTGTAGTGGCATAGGCCCAGACATAACCTTTCTTCGGTTTTTTATCATTCTCACCCAT
>NZ_NOZT01000091.1:0-2677 GCF_002412355.1 Acinetobacter sp. YT-02 | reverse complement strand
TATGTGATTGATAAAGGCATTGCTTCACCTGAACTGCTCAGCCATGTGCTGGTATCGAAGTATGCCGATCATTTACCGCTGTACCGTCAACGTCTGATCTATCAGCGGGCGGGAATCGAGCTTTCTAGATCAACGTTATCTGACTGGATAGGTCGCTGCGGTGTAGAACTGGAGCCTCTGGCCAATGCCTTAAAAGAGGTGGTGCTGCAACAGCAGGTGCTGCATGCAGATGAAACACCAGTCACCATTATGCGGATGGGTGATGATGAGAAAAAACCGAAGAAAGGTTATGTCTGGGCCTATGCCACTACACAGTACAATCCAATTCAAGCCGTGATCTATGACTTTCAAGATAGTCGTTCAGGCCAGCATGCTGAAGAGTTCTTGAAAGGCTGGCAGGGCTATCTGGTCTGTGATGATTACAGTGGTTATAAAGCACGCTTTAAATCAGGCCAGGTCATTGAGGTGGGCTGCATGGCCCATGCACGTCGTAAATTCCATGAACTGCATGTGACCGGGAAAAGTCAGGTCGCTGAACAGGCATTGGTGCTGATTCAGAAACTGTATGCGATAGAAGCAGAACTCAGGAAAAAGACCGATGGTACGGCAGAACAGCGCCGCGAATACCGACAACAGCATAATCAACCGGTGATGCAACAACTGTATGAATGGCTTAACCAACATCAACTGACTGTGCCATCGAGTTCTCCAACCGCCAAGGCCATCAATTACAGTCTGAAGCGTTGGCCAGCTTTAAGCCGCTATCTGGATGATGGCAATCTACCTATAGATAATAATTGGGTGGAAAACCAGATGCGACCTTGGGCGTTGGGACGTAAGAATTGGCTATTTGCAGGTTCGCTGCGCAGCGGTCAGCGAGCAGCCAATATCATGACATTAATCCAGTCAGCAAAGCTGAATGGGCTGGATCCGTATGCCTATTTAAGTGATGTTCTGAAAAGGTTGCCGACACATAAAGTGACCCAAATAGAAGAATTACTGCCACACCGCTGGAAATCCAACTCAAATTAAAAAATAGGCATGGGATTCAGCGGACGCTTACAAAAAACGCCGAAAATACAGCAAAGAATTCAAACTCAGTATTGTCAATGCCTGCAAAAATCCTAATACCTCGATCGCTTCGGTCGCACTGCAACATAGTATTAATGCCAACCTTGTCAGTCGTTGGATCAGGATCTTCAGCCATCATGAGGGTGCCGTGCAGGATCCTACTCATGTGAATCCAGCATTTATTGCTTTGCCTTACACTGCTGCAATCAGCCAACCTATTGATGAGAGGATCACGTTGTGTATCACCGTGCCTCATACGAATAATGATATTCAGCTAAAATGGCAGACATCAGAAATACCTGCCTTGGCAGAATTACTCAAGGCACTTGCAACATGATCCGCATTGATGAAATCTGGTTGTCTACTCAGCCCATGGACATGCGTGCAGGTATGGATACGACCATGGCTCAGGTGGTGAGAGCCTTTGGCTACATCAAACCGCATTGTGCTTACCTGTTCTGTAATAAACGTGGCCATCGCATGAAAGTGCTGGTACATGATGGATTGGGCATCTGGCTGTGTGCCCGGCGGCTGGAACAGGGCAAATTTCACTGGGCTCAAGTTCACCAAGGTGAAACCGTGGCCCTCAGCCCGGAACAGTTACAGGCACTGATCCAAGGTTTGCCCTGGCAGCGCATTGGACGACAGCAGGTGGTGACGATGCTTTAAACCAGGCTGTTCCATTCTGCTATTCTCCAAACGTTCTATTTCATTCTTCTCATGACCTCAGGCATACTGCGGTCATGAATACGCTGCCTGACTTAAGCCAACTGACCCATGAACAACTGCTGGAATTCACCAGGCAGTTGGCGCTGCAGCATCAGTCTCTAGCACAATCAAACCAACAATTGGATGCCAAAGTTCAACATCTTTCTATTCTCAATCAAAAATACGAGCATGAACTGGCGCTGTTTAAAAAGCACAAATTCGGCAGTAAAAACGAACATCTCACCGCAAAACAAATCCATCTCTGGGATGAAGCGGTTGAAGAAGATATTGCCGCGGTTGATCTAGAACTGGAACGGCTAAATGCAGATAAAACCAATGCAGCGACACAGAAAGCCAAAACCAATAAACCTAAACGTCGACCACTGCCAGATCATCTACACACCATCCGTATTGAGCATGAACCTGCATCAACCCAATGTGCTTGTGGCTGCCAACTCCGTCGTATCGGCGAAGATGTCAGTGAAAAACTGCATTTCAGACCGGCACAGTTCTATAAGGAACAGCATGTGCGTGGTAAATGGGTCTGTGATCAGTGTGACACTCTGACTCAGCAAGCGATGCCCGCCTATGTGATTGATAAAGGCATTGCTTCACCTGAATTGCTCAGCCATGTGCTGGTATCGAAGTATGCCGATCATTTGCCGCTGTACCGTCAGCGCCTGATCTATCAGCGGGCGGGCATTGATCTGTCCAGATCCACTTTATCTGACTGGATAGGTCGCTGCGGTGTAGAACTGGAACCTCTGGCCAATGCCTTAAAAGAGGTGGTGCTGCAACAGCGGGTGATCCATGCAGATGAAACACCGGTCACCATCATGCGGATGGGTGAGAATAATAAAAAACCGAAGAAAGGTTATGTCTGGGCCTATGCCACTAC
>NZ_NOZT01000090.1:0-2762 GCF_002412355.1 Acinetobacter sp. YT-02 | reverse complement strand
ATCATAACAATCGAAAAATTTGTACCAAGTATAAGGCTTAGAGCCACTCCAAGGTCAAGCTTAATAAATTAAATGGCACTGTTGCAAATAGAGATTTGAGTCGATGATGTTCCCTTTAAAAAGTACTTAGAGACCGAAAACCCTGTTGATTAGACACACTTCACCCTGAGGCTGACCATAATAAAATGACGATGCTTGTCCTTTACGTAGTGCACGCATGACTTCAATACCTTTAATTGTGGCATAAGCCGTCTTCATAGATTTGAATCCTAATGTGGCCCTGATGATCCGCTTTAGCTTGCCATGATCACATTCAATCACGTTATTTTTATACTTAATCTGCCTGTGATCAAGGTCTGGTGGACATTTACCTTCCCGTTTTAACCGTGATAAAGCACGTCTATATGTGGGTGCTTTATCCGTGTTGATCACTTGTGGAATTTGCCACTTCTTCACATTATTTAAAATTTTTCCAAGAAAACAATATGCTGATTTGGTATTACGTCTAGAAGAAAGATAAAAATCAATGGTATCGCCACGTTGATCGACTGCACGATACAGATAAGACCATCGTCCATTCACTTTTACATAGGTTTCATCAATATGCCACGAGCTCAGATCTGTAGGATTACGCCAATACCAGCGTAAACGTTTTTCTATTTCAGGAGCATAACGTTGAACCCAACGGTAAATAGTCGTGTGATCAACATTCACACCCCGTTCGGCCAGCATTTCCTGCAGTTCACGATAGCTAATGCCATATTTACAATACCAGCGCACAGCCCAAAGAATGATTTCGCCCTGAAAATGCCGACCATGGAAAGGATTCATATGCTGCACCTTTAGCTAAAACAGTCTTCAGCTTACCATTCGTGGTTATTTGCAACAGTGCCGATTTTTTGAAAAAAGCATAGGTCTAGATAATCAAGCTAGATTTTTTAAAACCCCACATTGGTCAATTGTACATAAACCATCACAAGTACCTCTTAAATCAGATAGTTGTTCAATAAGCTTTTGTTGCTTGATTATATTTTCTCTGATAGCACTGACATGTAAGTCAATTAATTCATTCACATCTGAACAATTTTTCTCAGGTTTGTCTTTATAGGTAAGTAATTGACGAATTTCATTCAAACTCATATTTAAAGTTCGGCAATTCAAAATAAATTTAATTCGCTCAACATAGCCTACATCGTAAAGGCGGTAATTTCCTTCCGTTCTTTCCGGTTCCGGAATTAAACCTTCCTTTTCATAAAACCTAATTGTTAATACTGAACATGAGGTTTTTTTAGAGAGTTCACCAATTTTTAAATGCATTGAGTTAGTATTTCCAAAGATTCTTGACTCTATAGTAACTATAGGGATTCTAATATTCAAAGTTTATAATTTTTTTAATGGGTATAATTATGAGTGGTTGTGGATGTAGTAAAGAAACACCATGCGAAGATAAGAAATCTCAACAAAAAAATCATCCATCAATTGCAGAAGCAAACAATTCAAAGAATTGTGATAATACGCTTAGCTGTTGTGGTGAAGAGGAAGAAAAAAAATCTTCATCTCCTTGCTGTAACACTTCAAACAGTTGTGAAGATACCGCACAATCCTGTTGTGGTTCTGATCCCAAAGAAAATTTAAGCACTGAAGACGTTTTAAAAGATTCGCACTACATGAGTGAATACTTAGTTCCCAAAATGGATTGTTCTGCGGAAGAACAGATGGTTCGTATGGCGCTATCTTCAATTGATGGTGTTCAAAAACTCATCTTTGATTTACCTAACCGTTCTTTAAAGGTTCTACATAATCAAAAAGATGAAAATATAACCACCAAACTTGAAGCTTTGGGTTTTGGTGCAAAGCTTGTGAAGACTGAAACTTATATAAGCAATCAACAGGCTAAGCAAACAAGTACCTACACCATTCCTAAAATGGATTGCTCTGCTGAAGAGCAAATGGTCCGTATGGCTCTTGCAGATATTGAAGCAGTTAAAGGTCTTACTTTTGATCTTCCCAATCGAAAACTGAAAGTCTTCCATAATGAAGGGATTCAGCAAATTACGGCTAAACTCGAAGGACTGGGTTTTGGGGCGAAACTTGATGAAATACAGCTTTCTTCAGGCGATATACCTAATGAACCTGATCCTGTGAGACAAGCTAAAGTACTTAAACTGTTATTAGGTATTAATGCTCTACTTTTCTTTATAGAATTCATCAGCGGTATTATTGCTGCGTCTACAGGATTGATTGCTGATTCTCTAGATATGTTTGCCGATGCAGCCGTTTATGGTATTGCGCTATATGCCGTCGGAAAAGCTGCGAAATATCAAATAAAAGCAGCCCATTTCGCAGGTTGGATTCAGTTATTACTTGCTGTTATCGTGATTGTTGATGTCATTAGACGATTCATGTTTGGAAGCGAGCCAGAATCAACGCTCATGATTGTTATTGGCCTGCTCGCACTTATAGCTAACGTGACATGCTTATATCTTATTTCTGGTCATCGAGAAGATGGCGCACATATGAAAGCCAGTTGGATTTTCTCGGCGAATGACGTTGTCGTAAATATGGGCGTTATATTTGCCGGTGTACTCGTGGCGTGGACGGGATCAGCTTATCCAGACTTAATCATTGGCATACTGGTTTCTTTATTCGTACTTAATGGTGCCCGAAAAATTTTGGCTTTGAAGTAAGGGCACTGTTGCAAATAACCACGAATGGTAAGCTGAAGACTGTTTTAGCTAAAGGTGCAGCATATGAATCCTTTC